>NZ_JANWXB010000022.1 GCF_025055495.1 Thermoflexus sp.
TAGGCGCAGTGAAGCCGCGCCTCACCTCCTTAGGGCCAAAATGGCTGGACTTTGGACAAGCAGGCCATCCACCAAGCGCTCTGAGCTTTCTACGGCAAGAGGGTCAAGCCCCGCTCCCCAAACCCTCCCTGAGAGAGAAACTGCAAGTTAGTCCAAAGTCCAGAAAATGATGGTCAGCCGAATTATTCTTCTTCCACCTGGGCCCCGAGATCTTCCACCGCCCGTCGGATCAGAGGATCCTCTGTGGCCGGGCGCCCCCGACGGGTTTTCCGCGCCACAACGTTTTTGATGATCACCGGAAACCCGAACGTGTGGCTCAGGATATCCTCCACCAGCGCCTGGGCCTTGGTCCGGGGATCCTGGAATTTGTCCCGCAGCAATTCGGAGGGCCAGGCCAGGACCACGGTGTTCCCCTCCACGCTGTGAAGGGAACAAGATTTCAGCAGCGCTTCGGTGGGGAGGCTCTGGGCCCGAACCGCTTTCAGGATGCTGGCCCAGCGTTCCCGAAGCGCCTCCAGGGTCAGGCTCCCGCTCCCTGTCCCAGCCCCCGGAACGGCCACCGGGGAAGAAGGGGGCAGTGCCCCTGCCATCGGGGAGGGGGGAGCGGCCGAGGGAGGGGGAGCCGGGGTCGGAGCCGGAGCCGTCCGAGCCGTTTGAGCGTGCTGGCAGGCCAGGATGGCCTCGACGAACGCCAGCTCCAGCGCCAGCTGAGGCTGCCACGCGGTTCGCATGTCCGATGCCGCCGCGGTGAACAGGCGGATAAGACGAGGGAGGGCCTCCGGAGGCAATGCGCGCGCATGCCGCTGCGCCATCGCGATCTGCTCGGCGGGAAGATCCAGGAGCTCTGGGTCTCCCCACTGAATCCACATCACCGCGCGCAGATATTCCACCAGCTGGCGGGCCAGCTGTTGCGGGTAAGCGCCTTCCTCCACGGCCTGGGCGATCAACGTCAGGCCTCGCGCCGTCTCGCTTTCCCCCAGCGCCTCGACGACCTGGCTGATCAGATCCCAGCGCCCGGCTCCCAGGGTCCGCTGGACCCGTTCCACGGTGATCGGCTCCTCATCGGCGGCCAGCTGATCCAGCAATGTGATCGCATCCCGGAGACTGCCGGTGGCCTGGCGCGCAATCCAGGTCAGGGCTTCCGGCTCCGCCGCGATCCCCTCCGCTGCCACGATCTCCTCCAGGCGCCGGATGATCTCCGCCGTGCTCAATCGGCGGAAATCGAAGCGCTGACAGCGTGAGAGGATGGTGGCAGGGATCCGATGGGGTTCGGTGGTTGCCAGGACGAAGATGACATGCGGGGGAGGCTCCTCCAGGGTCTTGAGGAGGGCGTTGAACGCCTCCGAGGTGAGCATATGGGCTTCATCGATCACATAAACTTTATAGCGGGCCTCGCTGGGCGAGAACCGAACCCTCTCTCGGAGGTCCCGGATCTCGTCGATGCCCCGGTTGGAGGCGGCATCGATCTCGATGAGATCGATCAGGCGGCCTTCGTTGACCGCCTGACAGATCCGGCAGCGATCGCAGGGGCGCTCATCCACAGACTCCGCCAGGCAGTTCACCGCCTTGGCCAGCAGGCGCGCCGTGGTGGTCTTGCCGGTCCCCCGGGGGCCTGCGAAGAGATAGGCATGGGCGATGCGGCCCAGGCGCAGGGCGTTGCGCAGGGTGTGGGTGACATGCTCCTGGCCGACCACCTCTTCGAAGCGTCGGGGGCGCCACTTGCGATAGAGGGCGAACGGCATCAGCGGTCCCGCTCCGGAGTCCTGCCGGTCTGGCCGGGATTATAACCGACGCCTCGAAAATGGGCAACGATCCGGATGGATGAGCCGGAGAGCACATCGCCCCGCCTGCCGGATGATCGGGAGAAAAGGGGGCGCGCCGCCGAAGGACGTTTCCCGTCGATCCGTCCCCCAGCGCCCCGGGTCCAGGCCCCTGGCGTTCCGACCGAGCCCACCCCTGGACCCTTCAGGGGACCGTCCTATGCGACGCGGTGAAAAGAAATTCCCGCCACGGGCAACTTCCGATCTTTCCCGCGGGTTTGGGGGTGGGGGCCGCTGAAGGCGGCATCCCAGCCCCAGAAATATCGGTTTTCCCCTCCCTCGGGCCTACTGGGCCCTAGTGCTTTGTCCATTTTTCATTTGGGGGTTCTCGGGGGCGGTGCGGGGGGCCAGAGGCCCCTGCACCGCCCCCGAAAGATTTTTTCTCCCCCCTCCCCACCGCCCCCGGGGGCGGGGGGGGGGGGGGGGGGGTATTGGCGTCCGGCCCGGCGTGGGTTGCTCCCAAAGCCCCGGTGATAACGAGGCAAGGGCCGAAAAGGGGCCTGGCCGGGGCCCCGCCCCAAGGCC
>NZ_JANWXB010000352.1 GCF_025055495.1 Thermoflexus sp.
CCCTTGGCTGGGCGCCTTTGGCACGTGGCCGCTGGACGAGAACGATAAGCCGACCTTTGATAACTCGGGCACCGTGGCAGCTCTCCAGTTTGTCCAGGATCTGAAGCTCAAGCACAAGGTCGTCCCGCAGGAGTGCGACTACAACTGCGCCGACACCCTCTTCAAGGAGGGCAAGGCGGCAATGATCATCAACGGGGATTGGTCCCTGGGCGGCTATGCTCAGGTCCTGGGCGACAAGCTGGGGGTGGCGCCCATCCCGAAGGTGACAGCTACTGGAAAGCACCCCACCCCGATGACCGGCGGCAAATACTGGATGGTCTCCAAGGCTGTGCTTCAGGATCCTGCCAAGCTGGAGGCAGTCCGGGCCTTCGTGGCCTACATGACCTCAGCGGAGGTCCAGAAGAAATGGATTGAGCGGTTTAAGCGCCTGCCCTCCCTCAAAGCGCTGGAGAAGGATCCGGCCATCCAGAACGACCCGATCCTGAAGGGATCCTTCGAGCAGTTGTTGCTGGGCAAGCCGATGCCCGCTGCGCCGGAGATGCGCTGCGCCTGGGACGCCATGCGACCGAACCTAGAGGGGGTGATGGCGGGCACCCTCCAGCCAGCCGATGCGGCCAAGGCGATGCAGCAGGCAGCCGATCAGTGCGTAGCGGAGCTTGGCAAGAAGTAGTCGCTGGGGCTTTTCAGCGGCGGGGGGCTGGAACTGCCCCCCGCCGTTTTGTCTCCAGCGCCGACCCCGAAGACAAGATGAGGGCGATATGGAGGTATGGAGATGGGCACCCTCACCCCCCAACTGATGGTCCGTTCTCTGGCCCAGGTGCTGGGGTTCGTCCTGGCGATCGCCATCGGGCTGGCCCTGCTGGAGGGCTACGTGTATCTCCTCTTTTTCCGACGTCCTCGCAATCTCCCCGCCGCGATATTCGCCCGCGGCGTTCAGGTCGGCTTGGCCTTGCTCATCGTCCTATTGCTCCTGCGCTTTCTCGAGCGCATCGGGCTGATTGCCGACCTGGTTGCCGGGCTGGGGCTTCTGCCCCTTCTCACCTCGCCGGAGCGCCTCTGGGCGGCCTGGACGGCAGCCGTGCCGACGCCGTGGTCACTGATCGTCCCTGCCCTCCTGCTGCTGGCCCTGGAGGCCCTTATCTACTTCACTGGGGAGCCCCGCCCCTCTCGCTTCGGGCTGGCCTATGTCCTCGTCCTCCCCGCCTTGGTTGGCGTCAGCTTCTTGATCCTTATCCCCTTCCTGTTTGAGGTGCGCCTGGCCTTCTCGAACATGGCCATGTATACCGCTCAGAACCCCGAATTCGGGCTGCGTTACGGGATTGAGAACTTCGTCAAGGTCTTCACTGGCCCAGTGGCCAAGGATGCCACCTTCTTTGAGGTTTTCGGGCGGACGGTGCTGTGGACAGTTGTAAACGTCTCCCTGCACGTGGCGGGCGGGCTGGTCCTGGCCCTGTTGCTCAACCGCTCGATGCGGGGGCGGGGGATCTACCGCACCATCCTCATCCTCCCTTGGGCGGTTCCCTCAACTATCACAGCGATGGCCTGGCGTAACGAGTTCGATTACCGCTATGGCTTCTTTAACATTTTGCTGCGCAACCTCCAGCAGTTCTTCGCTGACCTGGCCGCCCAGGCCCAGGGCCTGCCCCTGCTGTTTGAACTTTTCCACGGGCTCTCCCAGTTCATTCAGCCAGTGCCCTGGCGTCAAGACCCCACTTGGGCCTTCGTCTCGGTGGTGATGACCAACGTCTGGCTGGGGATCCCATTCATGATGGTGGTGATCTTAGGGGGGCTTCAGAGCATCTCCCAGGAATACTACGAGGCGGCGGAGATCGATGGGGCTAGCAAATGGCAACAGTTCCGCTATGTCACCCTGCCCCTGCTCCGTCCCGTGCTGGTGCCCGCGACCATCCTGGGGACCGTGTGGACGTTCAACCGTTTTGAGGTGATCTACCTGGTGACCCAGGGAGGGCCTCAAGAGAAGACCGACATCTTGGTTTCCTCTCTCTATAAGGCCATCTTCCAGTTTTACCGTTACGGCTTCAGCGCGGCTTTCGCGCTGGTGATCTTTTTCATCCTGTTGATCTGGGCGATTGTCTACTTGCGGATCACGAAGGGACTGCGGGGGATTTACGAATGATGGAGAGGCGCCTGACGAGTTCTGTAGTGGAAGCCTCAGCGGCACCAGCGCGGCCCTGGCCGCGCCTGCAGTGGCGGGCCCTGTTCTACCGGCCTCGGGGCGACAGCCCCTTCAAGCGCCTGTTGATCCACGCTGCGCTGTGGGTGGCCTGCCTGATCGCTGTCTACCCAGTCCTGCGGGTGGTGACCATCTCCCTGCGGCCGGCCAACAAATTGCTGACCACTAGCCTGGCGATCATCCCCGAGGACGCTACCTTGAACAACTACATCGAGCTGCTGGTCGGGCGGCCCGGGCGGCCGACGGATTTCTACCTGTGGATCTGGAACAGTCTGATCATCACCCTGACCACAGCAACCGTCGGGCTGTTGCTCTCGGCGACAGCTGCCTACGCCTTCTCTCGGTTCCGCTTCCCGGGGCGAAGCGCCGGGCTGATCTTTCTGCTCAGCACCCAGATGTTCCCGGCGGCCATGCTGCTGCTGCCCCTCTTCATCATGATCTCCCGCCTGGGGCTAATTAACTCCTATCTCGGGCTGGTGATCGCCTACTCCGTGACCGCTGTCCCCTTCAGTATCTGGATGCTTAAGGGATACTACGACACCATCCCCCGCGACCTGGAGGAGGCGGCGATGATTGACGGGGCCTCGCGGCTGGGTGTCCTCTGGCATATCATCCGACCCCTCTCCAACCCCGCCCTGGGCATTGCTTTTCTGTTCAACTTTATGACCAGCTGGAATGAGTATATCGTTGCCCGCATTATCCTCAACAAGCGCGAGATGTATACCTGGCCCCTCGGGCTGTGGACCTTCACCGAGCAATACACGGTGCTGTGGGGGAAGTTCGCCGCCGCCTCTATCCTCGTCGCGGTGCCCGTCACCCTGCTCTTCCTGTATTCGTCGCGCTGGCTGCTCTCCGGACTCACCCTAGGCGGCGTGAAGGAATAAAAGCCCTCGCGACCGGGAGCGACCTCGAACGCCTGCTAGGCCGCGCGGCTCTTTCGGTCAGCACAGCATCGCTACTTAATACGGTTCCTTAGCTCGATCCGGGGGACACAGGAAGGGCGGACCCTGGCGTCCGGCGTGATAGGCGTAGCGCTGCCCCCGGGCCTCCAGGACTACCCGGTAGCCAGGGGTGAGGACCTGCAGATACAGCCGCCCGGGTTCTGGGCACCCCAGG
>NZ_JANWXB010000387.1 GCF_025055495.1 Thermoflexus sp.
GCCTTCCGGGCTGGCTTCGGTTCCTCAAATCCCCGATTTATAACCGGACAAAGCACAAGTCTTCAGTAAATCATGGATGATCGCCCGCGTAACGCGTAGATGGAGGAGGCCGGTAGGCGTTCAGACCTGACGCTCTATACGCTGAAGTATAATCGCCTCGAGGGACTCCCTCAAGCTCAACATTCTGCGTTCAGGAACCTGGGATGTGGGTCGAACAGGAGATCCGACAACAACCGGAGGTCGCCGTCCGTCTGATCCGCGAAGGGTGGGAGGAGGCCCGGCGGATCGCTGAAGCGGTGCGCCGTTTTCAACCGGCGCTGGCCGTGCTGGCCGCTCGGGGAAGTTCCGACAACGCGGCCCGCTACGGGCAATATCTGTTGGGGGCCTTCACCGGCCTCCCGGCGGCCCTCGCCACCCCTTCGCTCTTCACCTTCTATCGCCGGCCTCCCCGCCTGGATCGCGCATGGGTGATCGGGATCTCCCAATCCGGCCGCTCCCCGGATATCGTGGAGGTGATCCAGGAGGCCCGACGCCAGGGCGGTTGGACCCTCGCCATCACCAACGATCCCGCCTCCCCCCTCGCCGCCGCTGCCCACGCGGTCCTCCCCCTGTGCGCGGGCGAGGAGCGCGCGGTGGCCGCGACCAAGACCTACACTGCTCAGCTGATCGCCCTCGCCCTCCTGGCCGCCGCCTGGACGGAGGACGCGGCCATGCGAGAGGATCTGCTCCGGCTGCCGGAAGCGATCGCCCGGGCGCTGGACACGGAAGAGGCCGCCCGGGAGGCTGCGGCGTTCTGGCGGACGGCCGTTCATGGGGTCGTCATCGGCCGGGGCTTTCATTATGCGACAGCGTTCGAAGTCGCCCTCAAGCTCAAGGAATTGACCTACATCGTGGCGGAGCCGTATTCCTCCGCCGACTTCCTTCACGGGCCGATCGTGCTGGTGGAGCCGGGCTTCCCGGTCTTTCTGATCGCCTCCGGTCCCACTTTCCACTCTGAAATGGAAAGCCTGGCGGGCATGCTGCGAGAGCGGAAAGCCCATCTCACCCTCTGCAGCGAAGATCCCGCGCTGCTCGCCCGAGCAGACGTCGGCATTCCGCTGCCCCCGGTTCCCGAATGGCTCTCGCCAGCCGTGGCCGTGATCCCCGGCCAGTGGTTCGCCGTTTCCCTCGCCCGATGGAAGGGGCTGGATCCGGACCAGCCGCGGGGCCTACGGAAGATCACGGAAACGCGATGAGCGCCATCCTACCCTTTTTCCGGAGCCTCCGGATGAGCGAGTGGGAAGAGCTTGAGCAGGTCCCTATCACATATCTGACGGTGTCTCAGCTGGCCGCCCACCTGAAAGAAGCGGTGGAGTCGCGTTTCGCATGGGGAGACCTGTGGGTGGAAGGAGAAGTCGGAGACCTCCGTCCGACGGCGCCGGGCCACGTCTTCTTCTCATTAAAGGAAGGACGAGCCCAGGTGACCTGTGTGATCTGGAGGACCAACGCCGCCCGGATGGCTCAGTTGCCGGCGAACGGCCAGACTGTCGTGGTGCGGGGGCGGGTGGGCTACTATGAAGATCGAGGGGATTGCCGCCTGTATGTGGATCGCTGGCTCCCCATCGGCCTGGGTCAGCGGTTCTTAGCCCTCGAGGCGCTGAAACGCCGGCTGGAAGCGGAAGGGCTCTTCGATCCCGCCCGCAAGCGATCCCTCCCTGCCTTTCCTCGCCGGATCGGTGTGGTGACCTCGCCGGCCGGAGCCGCCCTCCGGGATATCCTGAACATCCTCCGGCGACGATGGCCCCTGGCCGAGGTGATCCTTTCCCCCACGGTCGTCCAGGGGGAAGACGCCCCCCTTTCCATCGCCGCTGCCCTAGAGGCGCTTCGGGGGGTCGAGGGGCTGGACCTGGTCATCCTGGCGCGGGGCGGGGGCTCGAACGAGGAGCTGTGGGCCTTCAACGATGAACGGGTGGTCCGGGCAGTGGCCTCCTCGCCCTTCCCGGTGGTCTCCGGCGTTGGTCACGCCATTGATCTAACCCTGGCCGACGCGGCCGCCGACGTGCACGCGCCGACGCCCTCCGCGGCGGCGGAACTGGCCACCCCGGATCGAGAGGCGGTGGTGGCCGGGATCGCCGGATGGCGGGATCGCTTGATGCGGGCCATGCGCGCCCGGCTGGAGCGAGCCGCCCAGGCCCTGGAGACCCTGCGCGCCCGCCTGCAGGCCCATACGCCCGAGCGGGAGCTGTATGCCCGTCTGGAACGTCTGCACGTATTGCAGGCGCGACTGGAGCACGCGATCCGTCGGCAGATCCTGCAGGCCGAAACCCGCTGGGCCCATCCACGCGCCCGCCTCGAGGCCCTGAACCCCCGCGCCGTCCTGGCCCGCGGCTATGCGATCGTGCGCCGGCCCGACGGCCGCCTGGTCACCCGGGCCGATCAGGCCCAGCCCGGGGAACGCCTCATCCTCCAGTGGATCGATGGCGAGATCCCTGTGCGAGTGGAAGGAGGTTCCTCCGGATGAACGCGCCTTTCCGCTTCGGACCCCATGTCATGGAAGCGCGGGCGAGCCATCAGCCGATCGTCGCCTTGGAGACCGTGGTGGTCGCCTTCGGCCTGCCCCGACCGGCTAACCTTCAGGTGGCCCTGGAGATGGAAGAGGCCGTGCGCGCCGAGGGAGCGGTCCCGGCAACGATCGGGCTGCTCGATGGACAAGTCGTGATCGGCCTGACGCCCGATGAGCTCGAGCGGTTTGCCGAGGATGCCCAGGTCGTGAAGGTAAGCCGGCGGGACCTCCCGATCGTGCTGGCCCGCCGGGGGATCGGCGCCACCACGGTGGCGGCCACGGTCTGGGCGGCCGCGCGGGCCGGGATCCCGGTGGTCGCCACCGGGGGCATCGGCGGGGTGCACCGGGGAGCGCCCTACGATGTCTCCAACGACCTGCCGACCCTGGCGGCGGAGCCCGTGCTTGTGGTCTGCTCCGGGGCCAAGGCGATCCTCGACCTGCGGGCGACCCGCGAATGGCTGGAGACCCACGGGATCCCGATCCTGGGGTGGGGGGTCGAAACCCTGCCCGCCTTCTATAGCGCCTCCAGCGGGCTGCCGGTGGACGCTCGGGTGGATTCGGCGGAGGAGGCCGCCGCCATCGCCCGCACCCACTGGGCCCTGGGGGGGAAAGGGATCTTAGTGGCCGTTCCGCCGCCCGCCTCGCTGGCCCTGCCGATGGAGCCGCTGGAGGAAATCCTCCAGGAGGCGCTGCGGGAGGCCGAAGAACGGAGGGTGCAGGGATGGGAGGTCACGCCGTTCCTGCTCGCCCGGATGGCGGAACGGACGGCGGGCGAGAGCGTGCAGGTCAATCGCGCGCTGCTCCTGGAGAACGCGCGGATCGCCGCGCGGATCGCCCGCGCCCTGGCGGAATGAGAGGCCGGCCCACGTAAGTTCTCGGGGCAGCGATCGGGAAGAAGACGGGCGACGCTTGCCCTCTGCAATCCCTGTGGAGATTCCGGGCCTTCGATGAGCCAGCCATCAGTAGCGGTGTTTGAGCGCTACGCGACGGATTACGATGCCTGGTATGAAAGCCCGATCGGACGGGGCGCCTATCGTTCGGAGGTGCGGGCCCTAGCCCCGTTGCTGGCGGAGTGCCCGCGGCCGTGGCTGGAGATCGGGGTGGGATCCGGCCGCTTCGCCCAGGCCCTCGCGGTCGAGTTCGGGGTTGATCCGGCCCCCACCCCCCTCCGCATGGCCGCAGGTCGGGGAGTCCACACCGTGCAGGCCGTGGGGGAACGTCTCCCCTTTCGGGATCGGTCCTTTGGCGGCGTCCTCCTGGTGGCGACGCTGTGCTTCGTTGAAGACCCTTTAGCGGTGCTGCGGGAAGCCTATCGCATCCTACGGCCGGAAGGGGGCCTTGTGCTGGGGGAGATCCCGGCGAAGAGCCCTTGGGGAGCGGAATACCAGGAGAAGGGCCGTCAGGGCGATCCCTTCTTCTCGATGGCCCGCTTCTACGACCGGCAGGAGCTTGAGGCCTTGCTCCGGAAAGCCGGGTTTGAGATCGTTGCCTATCGTTCCACCCTCTTCCAGCCGCCGGACGCGCCCGCGATCGAGGAAGAGGAGCCTCGGCCAGGCTTTCATCCAGAGGCGGGGTTTGTGGGGCTCCTGGCGCGGCCGGCCGCTTCGGAGAGCCGCTCGTAGGCGATCCCGCTGGCGGAGCGTCTTTCTGCCCTCCCAGCCTGCAACGGACGGACGGGCCGAGCGGCTGTGCCGGTCCCTAAACGGTTGCGGATGGCGGAGGGCCCGTCCCTTCCTTCTCTCTCTGTTGCCCCAGGAGCGGCGCGCCGATGCGCGACCGGATCTGTGATCTCTGGCAAATCCTGCGAGCGAAAGGACTTCCAGCCCTCAGCGGCGAGATCCGACGATTCGTCGAGCGGAGGATCCGGGCAGTGATTGCCTGGAGGCGGCGAACTTACGCGGTAGACTTAGATGGCATCCGCGCGCGCTGCGAAATCCGCTCGTATGCAGAAGCCCTGAACATGATCCGGACCTACCAGACCGAGGCGCCGTGCCTTCGCCATCTGGTGCGCCACCTTCGGAGCACGGACACGTTCTGGGATGTGGGAGCGTATTATGGGCTGTATTCGCTCTTAGCTGCCCAGATCTGCCGCCAGGTTGTCGCCTTTGAGCCCTATCCACCCAACGCCCAGCGGATCCTTGCCAACGCGGCGCGGAACCTCTATGCAGACCGCATTCGTGTGCTCGAGCTTGCGCTTTCGGACCGGCAAGATGTTGTCTCCTTCGACCTGCGAGGCGGCGAGCGAGCGTTTATGATGGGACACGTCGATCCAAGGTCGGCGAGCCCGCTGCGCGTCCTTGCCGTCCCCGGCGACGCATTGGTCGCCCAAGGGATCCCGCCGCCAGACGTCGTGAAGATCGACGTAGAAGGCCACGAATGCGAGGTGCTTGCTGGGATGCAGCAGATCCTCCGCACGTCGGTGCGGCAGCTGATCTGCGAAGTGCACGCCTCCGCCCTCGCCCGCCGAAACCGATCCGGCTGTGTAGAACGCTTCCTGGAGGGACTGGGGTTCCGCGTTCTCCTCCTTCAGAGCCGCCGGACGGAATATTTCATATGGGCCGATCGAGAAGGGTCAGCGATGAATGGACCCGGTTGAGAATCCGGTCGCGGAGCCTTTAGAAGCCGATGTCTGCCCCGGTGGAAGCTTCCGCTTGCGGCAAGGTGATCCTCTTGGGAGAGCATGCCGTGGTCTACGGCCGGCCGGCCCTGGCCCTGCCGGTCTGCGGCCTTCGGGCGCGGGTTCGAGCGGAGCCCCTGCCGGAAGGGTCCGGCTGCTGGATCGCGGCGCTGGACCTGCCGGAGACCCTTCGCCTGTCCACGGCTCCACCGGATCACCCGCTGGCGCTGGCCGTCCGCCTCGCGCTGGCCCACCTGGGCCTTCCGGAGCCGGACTTGCGGCTGGTTCTTCGCTCTGAGCTGCCGATCGCCGGCGGGCTGGGGAGCGGCGCCGCGGTGTCGGCGGCGCTGGTGCGGGCAGTCTTCGGGTGGGCCGGGGTTTCCCCCGATCCGGAAGTGGTCTCGGCCCTCGTCTACGAGGTGGAGAAACAGCATCACGGCACCCCCAGCGGGATCGACAACACCGTGATCGCCTACGAACGCCCCATCCGCTTCGTTCGGGGCCAGCCGCCGGTTTTCCTCTCCATCATGCGGCCCTTCACGCTGATGATCGCGGATTCCGGGATCCCCAGCCCCACCCGGGAGACGGTGGCGGCGGTGCGAAGGGGTTGGGAACGGGAGCCGGATCGATATGAGCGTCTGTTTGATGCCATCGCGGCGCTGGTAAAGGAGGCAGAGGTCTGCCTGGCCACTGGCCGGGTGGAAGACCTGGGCCCGCTCCTCAACGCCAACCACACGTTGCTTCAGGAGCTGGGGGTTTCCTCCCCCATCCTCGATGACTTGGTGCAGGCCGCTCGGGAGGCGGGGGCGCTGGGGGCCAAGCTCACCGGCGGCGGCCGGGGGGGCAACCTCATCGCCCTGGTGCGCCCGGAGCGGGCGGAGTCCGTGGCCCGGGCCTTGCAAGCGGCCGGCGCGCGGGCCATTTATCGAACTGAGGTCCCAGCCAGCTCACCCGTCGATCCCCTCCTCGGGTCCTAAGGAGGAGGCCATCTCATGCCCACGCGTCCATCCGTTCGGTCCCCTGCGCGGTATTATGCGCTGAAGGCCCTGCACCGGATCGAGACCCGAGCAGCCTATGCCGACTACGTCCTCCAGGGCTTGCGGCGGGAGGTGGATCTTTCCCCACGGGATCAGGACCTGCTCACCACGCTGGTGGATGGGGTGACCATCTGGCGGAAAACCCTGGATTGGGTCTTAGCCCGCTACGTGCGGGGCGGACTGGACCGCCTGGATCCATGGGCGCGGAACGCCTTGCGGATGGGGCTGTATCAATTGATGTTCCTCGATCGAATTCCCCGCTGGGCCGCTGTGCACGAAACGGTGGAAGTAGCCCGCGCCCTGGCCGGCGAAGGGGTGGCGGCCCTGGTGAACGCCGTGCTGCGGCGGATCTCCGACCGGCTGGAACGGGGGCGGCCGATTGCGACCTTTCCGTCGATTGAAGAAGATCCGGTGGCGCATCTCGCCGTTCGTTATTCCTTCCCGGAGTGGATGGTGCGACGCTGGATCGCCCGCTATGGGGTGGAGGGGACGCGGGAGCTCTGTCGCTTCCATAACGCACCACGGCCCCTGAGCCTTCGGGTGAACCGCCTGCGGGCATCCCGGGAGGAGATCCTGGCGGATCTGGAGGCGCGAGGAGGGCGGGCCCGGCCCGGCGCATATCACCCCTATATTGTCCTGGTGGAAGGCGGACTGGACCTGACCGCGTGGTCCGCATATCAAGAAGGGAAAGTGATCGCGCAGGATGAGGCGGCCGCTCTGGTTCCCTATCTGATGGATCTCCGGCCCGGGTTGCGCGTGCTGGATCTATGCGCGGCTCCCGGGGGAAAGACCACGGCCATTGCGGAGGGCATGGGCGATCGAGGGATCATCGTGGCCGCGGACGCCCATTTCGGCCGCCTACGGCGGTTGCGGGAGCACGCCCTCCGGATGGGATTCGCGATCATCCGGGTGGTCCAGGCGGATGGGCAGCGGCCCTTCCTCCCGGAGTGGGCGGATCGGATCCTGATCGACGCCCCCTGTCTGGGGACCGGCGTGCTGGCCCGGCGGAGCGACGCCCGATGGCATAAACAGGAATCGGATCTGGCGAGCCTGGTCCAGATCCAGCGGGCGTTATTGGAGGCCGCCGCTCGCATGCTCCGCCCCGGCGGGCGCCTGGTCTACAGCACCTGCTCGCTGGAGCCGGAGGAGAACGAAGGGCAGATCGAAGCCTTCCTGCGGGACCATCCGGAGTTCCGCCGCGTATCCGCCCAGGGCAAGGTTCCCAGCCCCTTCGTGGACGCCGACGGCTACTATCGGGTCCTCCCGCACATCCATCAGATGGATGGGGCCTTCGGGGCGATCCTAGAGAAGGCGGAGGGATGAGCGCCCTTTCCGCCTGACGGCGCTCACTGGAGGCATTCCCGCTCTGTTGCCATCTTCACGTTCCCCGCCGACTTTGCTCCCCCTTCTCTCCTCCCTGCCCCGCGAAGCGATCGGAGAAGGGGATTCAGAAAAGCCCTGGTGACAGGTCAGGCGGCTTCGCGACCCATCCCATCGCCCCGAATCCCGAGATTACCGCTTTGACCCGTTACGCCATCGGCCACTTCAGGCATCGAGTCCGATCCGAAGGCCTTTGGGAAGGAAGCGGGCCAGGCCCTTCCGCCCAGCGCCTTTATTTTGGCTGACAGCCGTCACCCACAAATTGTGAAATTTGTCGCTACCCCGGGCCGGCAGCTTTGAATATGCTAAGAACCGCAAGCAGCGCCATCGCCGCCCACTCCACTGGCGTTCGCTTGCCCTGGCCCCTCCTTTCCTGCTGCGGCCCGGCTCGGACCCAGACCGAGACCGGGCCGCATGCATTTATTAGGATGTTGTGGGCGAAGCGCCCCTTTCCGTGCGTCCTCCCCTATCGGTCGGTCCCGGGCTTACCCTTCCGGCGGCCCTCCTCCCCGGAACCGGTGGAGGGAAACGCCCCCACCCTTCCGCGGGATCAGCGAGGGCAGGAAGGCCTTTCTCCGCGATCCTAAAGGTATCCCCTTTGCGTCGATGCCGGCGTTCAATCGCCACCTCGTCATCATCCGGTGAGGGATGAGATGGAACGGGAGGAAGGGGGGCAAGGTGAGATGGCTTTTCGGGTTTTCTCTTTCCCCTTATAGTTGACATTCTCATCGCTTGTGGTAAGATAAGCACAAAAAGTGAATAGAGCGCGGCACTCATCGAGAGAGGCGGAGGGACCCGGCCCGATGAAGCCTCGGCAACCTCCCGCAGAGCATCAGGGCCGACCGGGGAGCACGCCGCCCCCTGGCGGAGCGCTCGCGGGGATGGTGCCAAGTCCGGCAGACAGTTGGTCTGGGAGATGAGGTGGCCCGCAGCGGCGATCAGCCTCTTCTTCCCAGAAGAGGCTTTTGTTTTGTTCCGCCCCTCCTCCCGGAGGGGCGTTTTATTGTCAGGGCTCAGGCAGTTTTGCGAGGCCGGATGCCATAAAAGCGTCTTTTAAAGCGACGAAAGGGGCCTTGTCTCTTCCCCTGCTGGAGGCTCCAAGGGCCTTCGGAAGGGGGAATGTGGCTGGGGCCTCGCCTTCGGCGGCCCACCCAGCCCCGAATTCTCCCCTATCCTGCAAAAGGAGGACTCTGATGCGCAACATCGTGGTTTCCGAGGCCAGTGGCCCTTACATTGAGAATCTTCCCGTGGAGATCGTCGAACGGAAAGGCATCGGACATCCCGATAGTCTGTGCGATGGGATCGCCGAGCGCATCAGCCGGGAATACACTCGCTGGTGCGAGGAGCACCTCGGCGGCGCCCTCCATCATAACTTTGACAAGGTCCAGCTGGTCGCCGGCGAAGTCTCGGTCCGCTTCGGCGGCGGGGAGCTGCTTAAACCCATCCGAATTCAGATCGCCGGCCGCGGAACCCCTTTTTATAACGGCCAGGCGATCCCCATGGAGACCATCGCCATCGAGGCCGCTCGGGCCTACCTGCGAGAGACCATGCGCTATCTGGACCCGGTGAAGCACGTCATCATCGACTGCTTCGCCGGGCGCGGCGCCAGCGAGCTCATCGACATCGTCCATCAGGTCACGGCCAATGACACCAGCTTCGGCGTCGCCCACTGGCCCCGCAGCGGCCTGGAGGAAGCCGTCTATCAGGCGGCCCAGTATCTGAACTACGAGTTGATCAACCAGTTCCCCATCGGCGAAGATGTGAAGGTGATGGGCCTGCGCCAGGAGAATCAGGTCATCCTGACGGTGGCTGTGCCCTTTATCGCCACCCGGGTCCACGACCCCGCCGAATACGAGGAGGCCAAACGCAGCGTCCAGGAAGCGTTGCAGCGCTTTGTTTCCAGTCTGCCGGCCCTGGAAGGGCGGACGGTGCGGGTGGATGTGAACACCGCCGATCACGCCAAGCGGGGGGACTTCTATCTGACGCTGACCGGCACCAGCGCAGAGATGGGCGACGATGGGGCCGTTGGCCGGGGAAATCGCATCACGGGCCTGATCACCCCCTTCCGTTCGACCAGCCTGGAGGCTGCGGCAGGGAAGAACCCCATCTCCCATGTTGGGAAAGTCTACAACGTGCTGGCGCTGGAGATCGCACGAGCCATCGTAGCCCGCCTGCCGGAGGTCCAGGAGGCCACCGTGTATCTCCTCTCTCAGATCGGCAAACCGCTTGATCAACCTCTCATCGCCAACGCTGCCGTCCGGGTTCGCTCCGGCCGGCTCACCCCAGGGATCCAGGAAGCGGTGCGCGCGATCATGGATGAGCACCTGTCTAACATCCATGGGGTGCGTCGCAAGATCATCGCTGGAGAGATTTCGCTGTTCTGAATTCCCATCATCGAAAGGACGCTGTCCGCTCCTCCTGGGGCTTTGGGGCTCCACCCCAAAGCCCCAGGAGTAAAATGAAGGTCGTAACCCCTATCCGCAATCGATCGGATGAATGGAACCTCTTCGGAGCCTGCGATGCCTCTTCGCCCATGGACCCGCTGGATCGCGGTGGCAGGGCTTCTATGGCTGGCCGCGATCCTCCGATGGATAGACCTTCCCCATCTCCCCTACGGTCTGTGGTATGATGAGGCCTATTATGGCCTGGACGCCCTGCAGGTTCTGGAAGGGCATCTGGCCCTCTTCTTCCCGGAGAACAACGGTCGTGAGCCCCTCTTTATCTATCTGGTCGCCGGCGCCATCGCCATCCTCGGCCCCACCCCTTATGCGCTGCGGCTCACCGCCAGCATGATCGGCCTGCTCACCGTGGCGGCCACCCTCCGGATGGCCTGGACCCTCTCCCGGCGCTGGGAGGTCGGGATGCTGAGCGGGATCCTGATGGCCTTCCTGCTCTGGCCGCTGAACCTCAGCCGGGTGGGATTCCGGGCCGGGCTCTTCCCCCTGGCGACGGCGTTGATCCTGTGGGCCCTCACCCGCGCCGCCCGAAGCGGCCGGGCGTGGGATTGGGCGCTGGCGGGATTCCTCTGGGGAGGCGGATTTTACACCTATCTGGCCGCCCGCATGACGGTTCTCCCGATCGCCTTGGGCCTGATCCTCGGACGTTGGCGGGATCCCCAGCGATTCCACCTTCGGGCCATCTGTCTGTTCATGCTCTGCGCCCTGCTCATCCTCGCCCCGCTGGCGGCTTACTTCCTCTTCCATCCAGGAGATTTCATCCTGCGCGGGGAACAGACTTCCATCTTCGATGACCAGCAGCCGCTGTTTCAGACCGCATGGGAACAGGCTGGGCGAGTAGGCGGCATGTTCTTCGTGCGTGGCGATGACTACCCTCGCCACAACACCAACAGCCGCCCTGTCTTCGATCCCCTGCTCGCCCTGGCCTTTCTGATCGGAGGGGTCCAGGCCTTGAAGTGGGCTCCCTTCACGGTTCTGTGGGGCCTCTCCATGTTACTCCCCACGTTTCTCTCCACCGAAGCCCCTCACTATCTCCGAGCCGGGGGCGCGTTGCCTGTGGCCGTCTTCTGGGCCGCTCTCGGCATATGGAGCTTTGTCGAGGCCGCTGCTCGATGGATCCGAACTCCATGGGGACGCGCGGCGATCTTGGGAGGATGCCTGGGGCTCAGCTTCCCCTGGCACACAGTGGCCTACTTCGATCCCGCGTGGTGGGCCCAGGCGCGCGTCCGGGGCGCTTTTTCCCTCGATTCCTGGGAAACGGCATATGAGATCCGATCGTTTCTGAACCTCTTCCCCGATGGCACCGTGATCCTGTCGGAGCGCCTCTGGGCCGGACGGGCGGAGATGCGGTTCCTGCTCTGGAATCAACCGGCAGTGCGTATCCGCCGCCTGGACGAGGATCCGCCGGAACCACCCCATGCCCCCGCCCTGGTCGTCGGATGGCAGTATGAACCGGTTCCCCTTTTACGGCGCTGGCTTCCCCATGAGGCCCTGATCTCCCTGCGCGCCCCTGATCCCTGGCCTGGGGAGAACGTCCCTCGATATCGGGCCCTGTGGGCAGAACCGGTGGATCGAATGCGATCGAACCTGCAAGCCGTTTTCGAGGACGGGATCGTCCTGGAGGGTGGGATCGCCCAGCGGAGCGGACACCGGCTCACCGTGATCCTGGATTGGAAGGCGATCGAGAAGCCCTCCCGGGATTACAGCGTGTTCGTGCATGTCTACCCGGAGGCGGAAGCCCCTCAGTGGCCCCCCACCTCCCCTCCAGCCGCTCAGCGGGATGGGGGCATCATGGACGGAGCCTACAACACGGGCCTCTGGCAACCGGGCGACCGGATCCGGGAGACCCGAACCGTGATCCTCCCCAAGTCCCTATCCGGGATCCCATTGAAGGTCTGGGTGGGGCTTTATCGCTGGGAAGATGGCTCCCGCCTGCGGATTCAGGGAGGAGGAGAAGCCATATCGATTCCGGTGGAAGAAGAAAAATAACGCGTTGAGGGGGGCGGGGCGCAAGTGGGGAGCCGATCGGACAAGGCAGAATGGCCCCGTCTTCCCCCCCCCACAGCCCTTCGGGCTGTGGGGGGGGAAGAAAAGACTTTCCGAGGAAGCGAACGGTGTAACTCCTATCTCCTAAAAGCCCTCACGCTGTCCTCCACCCGAACGCGGGATCGGATTTTCCTCAGAGATCCAGCGGATGGTTTCCCCTTTTTGTAAAAGGCGAACACGAGCCCGCCGGGTGACTTCCAACAAAGTATGAAACACCGCGTTCGGCATGTCGGACTCTGGCAACGCGGCCACCAAGGCCTGCACAGTCTCGACATCGCTGCCCACCCGGCGCAGGGCCTCCAGCGCCCGACCCCGGATATAGGGAGGGATTTCCGGATCCAGGGCCAGCGACACCAGCGCCTCCTCAAATTCGGCGCTGGCGCTCACAACCATCGCGTCGGCCGCCGCTCGGCGCAGGGAGATCGGCGCCTCCGCGTTCTTCGCCAGGATCCAGAGGGCGGAAAAGGCCTCCGGCCCTCCGTGCTCTCCCAGCGTTCGCACAATGGCCTGGCGAACCATCGGCTCGAGCGCGCTCTCGTGGACGAGGCGGGTCAACGGGGCAATGAGGGAGGGATCCCATAGGCTCCCCAGGCTTTCCGCCAGGCTCTGACGGATAGAGGGATCGATTCGGAGATCCGACAGCAAGGAGATGATCTCCGAGGCGGCTGGACGGTGGCGGAGAGTGGCCAGGGTAAGGGCGATCGCCCCTCGCACATGAGGATCGATCCGCACATCCCGCAACAGCCACATCAGCTCATCTCCCAGCTCCGAGGCGCCCAAGGCTCCGATCGCATCGGCAATGGATTGCCGCACGGAAGCGGGAATCCGCTCCTCCGGCAGGAGCTGGATCAGCGAGCGCGCCACTTCCCGGTTCCCCAGCGTCCCCAGGGCGTCGGCAATAGCCCGGCGGGCGGTCGCCGGGAGGTTTTCCTGGCGGAGAAGCGGCACCAGCTCGACAGCCACGGAAGGATCCCGCATCAGCCCGATGGCCAGAGCGGCCCGGGCCTGGATGAAGGGATCCTCCATCGGATCCCGCAGGAGCTCCAGCATGGCCCGGATGGCCGAGGTGGCTTTCATGGCGCCCAGGGCCAGAGCGATCCGCTCCCGGATGGTGGAATCGGTCCCGCGATCTCGAAGCAAGGTCAGGAGCTCCGACACCACCCCGCCCTCTCCGATCGCCGCCAGGGCATCTGGCACCAGCGCCCGCAGGGAGGGATGGGCCTGGGGGTTCTTCAGGATCCGGATCAGGAGCGGGATCGCGCGGCGATCCCGCAACAGGCCCAGGGCCACGATCGCCTGGCGCTGCAGGATCAGTCGGGAGAAATCCTCTTGAACCAGCCTGGATAGACCTGTCCATCGGTCGATCCACTGGACCAGGAACGGCGGGAGCGTTCGGACCCATTCCCACGCGGAATCCAGCATACGGCGCCACAGGCTTTCTCGGAGAAGACCCATGAGCCATGGGGTAAGGGAACGGGATCCCGTCTCGGCCAGCGCATTCAGAAGAGCCACCCGCAGACTGATGTCCAGATCGCGATCCTCCACCAGAGCTTGAAGGGTCTCCATCTGCCTGGGCTCGATCCAGGCGCTGAGGATCCCAATGATCCGACGCCGGAGGTCTATCGGCATATTCAGATCGCGGATCAATGGGATCAGCTCATCGATCAGGCTGGCATCGCCCAGGGCCTTGAGGGCCTCCAGGAGGGCCTCCCGGATGGCCGGGTTCAACCAAGGGAGGCCCAAGAGCTCCACCAGCGCCGGCCCCAGCGACCGGTCTCCGATCCGGGCGATGGCCATTACCACCTTGCGTCGGAGCTCCACCTCCACGCTTTCATCCCCCACCAGATCCAACAGATCCCGGGCCATGGGAGGATCGCCCAGGCGTCCCAGATGCTCAGCGATCTGCTCCCGCATCGGCTCGGGGACGCGAGGATCCCGCAACGCCAGAGCCAGGAGGCCGGCGGCCCGGGCCCCTTGCTCCCGAGCCAGCGCCTCCACGATGAACCCTCGGGTCCCTGTAGGAAGATCCGGCCTGCGGAGCTGATCCGCCAGCCACTCGGTCTGACCCGGGATCCGGGCCAGAATCGAGGCGGCCTGCTCCTGGAGGAACGCATAGGGGGTGGTCAGCAACAATGCGCGCAAGCGCTCGATCGTTCGATCCCGCAGCTCCACCTGCAGGTGCGGCGCTTCGATCAGACAGCGGCCGGCCAGGCGGGTCCTCGAATAGAAGAAGTCATCTTCGGAATCCAGCAGACGGGAGAGGAGCTCGCGCGCCAGAGCTGGCTCCGCGAGGCCAGCGAACATCACCGCCGCCTCATGCCAGTCTGGATCATCGATCTGCCGCAGCAGCATCGCCCGTCGGCCCGGATCGGCCAGCGCCATGCGGGCGATCAGGGCGAACAAAAAGGCCGGCCGCAGGAAGGCGAGGGCCGGGCCTGGAGTGACCAGCCCACAGCGCTCCCGCAGCCAAGCAAGGGCCAGACGGACCTGCGCGGGCTCAAAGCGCCCATCGGATCGGAGCAGATCGGGCAGCCACTCCTCGGCCGATGCCGCGGGAAGGGAGGAACGCCGCAGCAGGAGCATCGCCCACGCCAGGTTCTCCAGCGCGGCGAACTTCAGGGAAACGGGGAGCTCTTCTTCCACCGGGAGAGCCTGGGGGCGATCCTGCAAAGCCCCCGCCAGCTGCGCATAGAGAACCGAACGGCGAGAAGGAAGACCGCCATGCTGGGCGAAGAGGGCAAGGAGCCCGGAAAGCAGCCATGGATTCCCGGCCAGCGCCCTGCGCTCCGGATCTTCCTGAAGGGCCCGGAGGAACGCGTCAGGCCCTTCCCTGGATCCGGCGAACCACTTCCCAGGCCCCGCAGCCTGCCAGCGCTCCACCAGGGCCAGGATCTGAGCCTCCGTCCATGGAGCCAGCTCAAAGCTGTGAAAACCTTCCAGCTGGATCGCCTGCACGGCCCCCGCAGCGACGATGGAACATCCGGTCCTCGCCGCCAGCCGTTCCAGTTCCTCCAGCAAAGCGGCTTCCGCATCCGCACGATCGGTTTGCCCAAACCCATCCACCAGCAACGCACACCGGCCTTGCTGAAGCCATCGCTCCAGAATCCCCACCGGAACCTGAAGGGTCCCGCGGGTGATATGATACAGGTGTTCAGCGAGCTGCTGGCTGAGCGGAACGTGAAGCCGATAGTGGGCGACAGGCAACCAGAAGGGGATCTGATTCGTGAAGGCGCGGCCCGTGGGGAGGAGTTCCTTAGGAGCCAGCGCTTGCAGAAGCGTCAGGAGAGCGCTGGGGCGGCCCTGGGCAGCCTCCGACCAGCAAAGGGCCAGCATCTGGAGGAGAGTGGTCTTCCCGCATCCCGGTTCCCCTACGATCCACCAGCGGATCCCATTTACAGGATG
>NZ_JANWXB010000407.1 GCF_025055495.1 Thermoflexus sp.
TTAAGGAGCGAGACTATGAGAGCTGGATGCGGCTGATGCTGTATCTGAGCCCGCGGGGCAGATGGCATGTCATCGGCGAGCGCATCCGCTGGGCGAATGGCATGGAGCTGGCCCAGGCGGCGGTTCAGGGCGAGACAACGCCTGTCCATTCGGGAGGACGGCCTACTTTATCTATGCCACGAGGAGCGCCGCTGCGGGTGGCCATGATGTGGCAGGCGACGCATCCTTCCCCCAGGCCCCGCAAGGTGTTCGTCCATATCGGCCGGTCGGATCAACCGCCCTTGCTCCAGCAGGACCGTCTGCCCGCGGACGGGTGGGAGCCTGTGCAGGAGTGGCGTCCCGGCAAGCAGATCATGGATCTCTACGGGTTCATGCTGGACCTGCCTCCGGGCCGTTACCTTCTCCGGGTCGGCCTTTATGATGAAAAGACCGGTCAACGGGAGCTTTCAGACCATGGCGAGGTGGTGGACCTTCTGGAGCTGGAGATTCGCTGAGGGGCTTCGTTGTCACGGGCCCCCCGTGGCCCTCTTTGTGGCCCTTTCCCTCGCATTGACTTGGCCGGTGGCCCGCACCGCCGCCTCCCATCTGGAGAACACGGGGGATGCAGTGCTGAACGCGTGGACCCTGGGCTGGGACGCGCGTCACCTGCTGCGTCCTGATCAGCTCCCCCATGCGCCGAATTTCTACCCCTATCCCTACACGCTCTATTTCTCCGAGCATCTCCTGGGGGCCGCCCTGCTGGCCACGCCCGTGATTGGCCTCACCGGCAATCCGATCTTGGCCTACAACGTTTTGTTCATCTCCTCTTTCGCCCTATCGGCCCTCGCGACCTATGCCCTCGTTCTCTGGCTGACCGGGGATCGGTCAGCGGCCACGCTGAGCGGCTTGCTCTTCGCCTCCATGACCCTGCGGTTCGGCCCATCGCCTCAGCTCCAGGTGCTGTTGAACTTCGGGATCCCCCTGGCGATTTTATTTTTGTTGCGCCTGTTCCGAACCGCTCGAACCCGGGATGCGGTCGGGCTGGCCCTGGCCTTCACCGGACAGTTTTTAGTCTCGATTTACCACGGACTGTTCCTCATCGTCGGTCTGATCGCGGTGGGGATCGAACAGGTCCTCCGTCAGTCCGCCGCGCGGCGTATTGCCTTCTGGCGCATGGCGATCCTCTCCGGGATCCTGGCGGCCGGGATTCTCCTCCCCGTCACCTGGCCCTATCTGGAGGCCCGCCGATGGGTGGGGACGCGGGGGCTGGACCAGCAGGGGTCGTTCGGCCTGCTCAGCTTTCTACTGGTGCCTCATGGGCATCTCTACGCCGGTCTTCCCCCCTTCTGGAATATCCACCGCTACGATCACGTGGAGACCCTGTTTCCGGGGATGGTGACGCTGGCGCTGGCCGCCTATGGGCTCTGGCTCAGCCGCTCACCGTGGCGCCGGCCGTTCACTCTCTTAGTGGTCCTGGGAACGGTTTTCGCGATCGGCCCGGTGCTTCGCCTGCGCCTGGAGGATCCCCCCCTGCTTCCGGCGATGCCCTATATCCTGCTCTGGCACCTCTTCCCCGGGTTCCAGGCTATCCGGGTTCCCGCGCGGATGTTCGTGCTAGCGCAGCTAGGGCTGGCCGTGCTGGCCGGCCTCGGGTGGCACGCCTGGCGTTCGCGGCTGGAGTGGCATCGATGGGCGCTCAGCGGGATAATGGCACTGGCCGTTCTCGAGGCCTACCGGGGGCCTTTCCCCCGTTTCCCGGCTCCCCAGCCGATCCCGGAGCTCGATCGACTTCTGGCCGAAATGCCTGGCATGCAGCCCTTTGTGGAATTCCCCACGATCCGGACGCTGAACATCCTCTCGGAGCCGGAGACGATGCGCCGGCTGAGCCATGCCCAGTTTACCACCCTCTATCGGAAGCAGCCCACGCCCATCGGCTACAGCGGTTTCTTCCCCCCGCTGTTCTGGGAGGTCGCCGATCGCCTGCTGTTCTTCCCCTCCCGGGAGAGCCTGGCCTTTTTCGAGGATCTGGGTGTGAAGGCGATCCTGGTGCGCGCGGAGGGCTGGGCCCCAGAGGAGCAGGCGGCCTTCGAAGCCCGCTGGGCGCTGTTCCAGGATCGCTTCTGGAAGGTCGCGGAGACCCCCGCAGGCGCCCTTTATTTGATCAAGGAGCATCCCCGATCCGGAGCAGCGCAGGTAGGGATTCGGGCTGTGCTGCAAGGAGATCGGGTCTGGCTCTTCCTGGCATTGCCTCGGGACGCGTGGCCGTGGCGCGTTTCGATCACGCCGGGCCGTTATACATTGCTCGTTATGAACCCCGCCGCACCGGAGGCTGAGGCACTTCCGCTTCAGGGCGCTCTTCCACTGGCCATGCCCGCTTACCTGGAAGCGCTGCCCGTGGGCTGGATCCCTCGACCGCTTGGCGCTTCTGTCTTAAAGATTGAGGGGCGGGTAGAGCCTGGGGAGAGCGGACGAATGAGGCTCCCGCCTCCTCGAGAGCTCTCGTTTCAGAGCGAGATTCCTCTGGATCCTTTATCCTCCAGTTCTCCCGTGCCTTTTCGAATGCCGCTGGTTGAGTTCGGGAACGGAGTCGCCTTAGTAGCAATCGCTCTGAGCGGTGTGGCCTTCTGCCCCGGGGAGACGCTGGAGTTCTCCATGTTCTGGGGCGTGCAGGACGCGCAGGCGTTTCAGGCTCAGGATTCGACCCCCGTGGTGTTCGTCCATGTGCACGATCGGGAAGGTAGGATGGTGGCGGGTCGGGATCTCCCGATCGATTTTGGGAACCGCTCTTTCCGCGAATGGAAGAGTGGGGAGGTATTCGTTCAATCTTACCGCATCCCCCTGCCGGCGGATCTTCCACCGGGTCCAGCGTCCATCGTGACTGGACTTTACCCGATCGGCCGGCCGGAGCCTCCCGCCCGCTGGGCGATCCGGTCCTCTCAGGCGCCGCTCTGGGAGCATGCCGCGGCGACGCCAGCCGTCGTGG
>NZ_JANWXB010000413.1:0-10000 GCF_025055495.1 Thermoflexus sp.
CCGCGTAGACCGCATCGAAGTCATAAACCGTCAGGTGGGGTGGCAACGCCGCCACGGCCGGGTGCCGCCGGGTCCGCACATAGATCTCCCGAAGTCCCTGTAAGACTTCAACCGCTTCCCAAGTCCAGTAGCGGGGATCCCCAGGACCTAAACCCAGGATGATGATCACTGTCCCACCTCCGGAAAGGTATGGATCTCCCCTCCCAGGGGCCCCAAAGGAAATTGAGGGAAGGAGATCCAGGAGGGAGGAGCTGCAATCATGCGCGAAGGCACCCGTTGATCTTCTACACGCGGGGCAAATACCAGCCCACCGTTCGGTTCGTGCGCGTCAGATATGTGCGAGCGACCCGCTGCACGTCCTCTGGGGTCACCTGGGCTAGGCGCTCCAGATAGGTCTCAAACCAGGTGTAATCCGCGAAGACCTCGCTCCAGCCATACCAGAAGCCCTGGTTGGTCACTGACTCGCTGCTGTAAGCGAAGTCCGCGCGGGCCTGTTTGAGAACCTTCTCGAATTCCTCCGGGCGGATGAGTTCAGACTGTAAGCGCTGGATCTCAGCGTCGATCATCGCCTCGGCCTCTTCCGGCCGCCGGCCAGGTTGAAGAGTCGTCGTAACGCTATAAAGGAACGGATCCACCGTGGCGCTCAGGCTGCCTCCTACCTCAGCGGCGATGCGCGTTTCCACCAACGCTCGATACAGCCGGGAGGTTTTATTCGACGTAACCCCGCTGAAACTGAGAGACCCGGTGCCGGTCAGCACAGTATTCAAGATCACCAAGGCCATGAAATCGGGATGGGTCGCCTCTGGGATATGGTAAGCAATCTCCAGATAGGCCGTGTTTCCCTCCCCTTCGACGACGACCCGGCGCTCTCCCCTCTGAGGAGGCTCCGCCACCCGCAGGCGGGGGATCTCTGGAGCCGGTCGGATACGGCCAAAGGCCCGTTCGATCACTCGCAGCGCTTCCGGGATACGTAGATCTCCCACCGCCACCGCGATGGCGTTGTTGGGAGCATAGTAAGTCCGGTAATGACGGTAGAGATCTTCCCGCGTTATCCTCTGGAGATCCCCGGGCCATCCGATGACCTCGTGGCCATATGGGTGGGCCTGGAAGGCCAGCGCCTGCACCTGCTCGCTTAACAGGAAGAGGGGATTGTTCTCAGCCCCATGTCGCTCGGAGAGGATCACCGTCCGCTCCGCCTCCACCTCTTTCGGGTGAAAGAGGGCCTTCGTCATCCGATCCGCCTCGATCTCCGGAGCGATCGTCCACCGATCCGAGGGCAAGGTCTCAAAGTAGGTCGTGAAATCGAGCCAGGTCATCCCGTTCCAGGCACCCCCTTCCCGGGAGATGAGCCGATCCAGGGTCCCCTTCGGATAGGTGGGGGTGCCCTTGAAGAGCATGTGCTCCACCCAGTGGGAGATCCCGGTGAGGCCGGTGGGCTCATCCCGGCTTCCCACGCGATACCAGACCCAGAACGTGACCACCGGAGCGTGATGCTGTTCTTTCAGCACCACGGTCAGCCCATTGTTCAGCGTCGTTTTTAGAAAACCGTTCCGACGCACCGAGCGGAAGCGCCGGGAGATTCGGGGAACTGATCGTCGCGTCATCGCCCTCACCTCAGCAGATGAGGCAACAGGAAGGCCAGGACGATTTGGCCGCTTAAGAGAAGCGCGGCCAGCACGCCGATGCGGCGCAGATCTCGCCGCACGTAGGTGTAATCGTAATTCGCCAGACTGGATGTCGGCCGGCGGGAGGGGATAGAGCGTGGCAAGGGCGACGTGGGGACCTCCCGGGCCGGAGCCGGAACGGTCTGGGAAGGAGCAGAAGGCGTGGATCGCACCCGTCGTTTCTTGGCCATGGGAAGAAAACTCCTGACGGAAAAAGATTTGAGGGGATGGGGCGGGCGGCTTTGTCGCCCGCCCCACCGGTTTCTTCATCGGGCGATCTCCACCGCTCGGGTCTCCCGGATCACGGTGACCTTGATCTGCCCGGGATACTGCATCGTCTCCTCGATCTTGCGAGCGATCTCCCGGGACATCCGGATGATCGCCAGGTCGTCCACCTCCTCTGGCTTCACGATGATGCGGATCTCCCGGCCGGCCTGGATCGCGTAGCACTCAGCGACGCCGGGATAGGAGCGAGCCATGTTCTCCAGATCCTGGATCCGCTTGAGATACATCTCCAGGGTCTCCCGACGGGCGCCGGGCCGGGCGCCCGAGATGGCATCCGCGGCCTCGACGATCACTGCCTCGATGCATTCCTGGGGAACCTCGTGGTGATGGCTGGCGATGCAATTCACCACCTTGGGCGGTGCCCCATAGCGTCGGGCCAGCTCCGCGCCGATCAGGGCATGGGTGCCCTCCACCTGATGGTCCACCGCCTTTCCAATGTCATGCAACAAACCGCCCATCCGGGCGATCCGCACATCGGCGCCCAGCTCTGCGGCGATCATCCCAGCCAGCCAGGCGACCTCGACCGCGTGATGCAACTGGTTCTGGCCGTAACTGGTGCGGAACTTCAGGCGGCCCAGGAGGCGGACGAGCTCGGGGTGCAGCGCGGTAACCCCTGCCGCGGCCGCGGCCTGCTGGCCTTCCTCCCAGATGATCCGCTCCACCTCCTCCCGGGCTTCGGCGACCACCTTCTCGATCCGCGCCGGATGGATCCGCCCATCCTGGATCAGGCGGGTAAGCGCGATGCGGGCGATCTCCCGCCGCACCGGATCGTGGGAAGAGAGGGTGATCGCCTCCGGGGTATCGTCCACGATGATCTCCACCCCGGTGATTTTTTCCAGGGCCCGGATGTTGCGGCCGTTCCGCCCGATGATGCGCCCTTTCATCTCATCGTTCGGAAGGTGCACCACCGAGACGGTCAATTCCGCTACCTGTTCGCTGGCGATGCGCTGGATGGCGGTGGCGATGATCTCGCGGGCGCGCTCCTCCGCCTGAACCCGGACCTCGGCCTCGATCTGCCGGTAGAGGCGCGCCATATCCTCCCGCGCCTCTTTCTCCACCATCTCCAGCAAGGCCTGGCGGGCCTGCTCGACGGTCATCCCGGCCACCTGCTCCAAGGCGGCCCGGCGCTCCTCCTCAAAGCGGCTGATCGCCGCCTGGAGCTGAGCGCTCTGACGATCCAGCTCCGCCTGACGCTCGTTCAGGCGGCGCTCCTGCTTCTCCAGCCGTTCCACCCGGCGATCCAGCTCCTCCCGTCGATGGCGCAGGCGCTCTTCTTCCTTACGGAGGTCGGCCCGCCACCGGCGCAGCTCCGCTTCGGTAGCCTCTCGCAGGCGAAGGGCCTCATCCTTTGCCTGCAGGAGAAGCTCCGCCGCCTGTTGTTTGGCTTCCTCGACCAGCCGTTGAGATTCCTGACGCGCGGTCTCGATCTCGCTCCGGAGCTGCTCTCGAACCCGTTGCTGGACCAGTTGCTTTCCCAGAAACCATCCCAGCGCACCGCCGCCGATCACTCCGATTGCGGCCAGCGGAACAATGATCAGCCAGTCCATGGTGTATCCTGTTCCAGTTATGATGCCAGAAGATCCTTTGGGGGATGGGCGGCCCAGAGCCTATCCCCCAAAGCCAAATACAGTTGTTCAGATCGATTCTTGCTCCTCCGCAAACAAGCTCCTTCCTTCCTCTCGCTCCAGAGTTCGGAGGATCTCCTTCACCAGCTCCCCATCAAACCCCCGACGGAGGAGGTATCCCGTCAGACGTCGCCGGAAGGTGAGGGGGCCCAGACCTTGCAACCGTCGGGCTCGCTCACGGGCCAGGCGCAGCGCGAGGGAATGCTCATCGAGAGAGGCCTCCCGGAGGACCTCTTGAATGATCGCGGGGGAGATGCCTTTTCGCCGGAGTTCCGCCTGGAGGGCCCGGCGGCTGCGCGGCCGGAACGCGGTTCGGTTCTCTATCCAGAAGCGAGCGAAGGCTCGATCATCCACCAGCCCCACCTGCCGGAGCCGGTCCAGCTCTGCTTCTACGGTTTGGACGTTGAATCCTTTCCGGCGCAGGTGGTCAGCAACCTCCCGCTCGCTGCGCGGGCGATAACTCAGGAACCGGAGGGCAACCTCATGAGCCTGTTCTAAGAGATCCCGTTCCAGAAGCTGGCGGATCTCTTCATCGGTGAGCACCTGGCCCGGGCGCAGCTGCGCGGCCTCGATCGCGGTTAGCCGGAAAGCCCGACGGCCGTCCAGGTAAACCGCCACCTGCCCGCTTTTCAATGCCCGTAACTCCGTGATCCGACCGCCCATGAGGCCTCTATGCGAAGGAAGATCCCCGCGAGGAGGTAGGCATCGCCTCCCCGATCCGCTTCTCCCCCATCCTCCCGGGCTATTCAGCTTCCAGGATCGGGGCGGCTTCCTCGGCACTCTCCGCGCTCACCCCCAGGCGTTTGAGGTTGGCCGCGCGGGCGGCGTTCTCCCGGATCTGGCGCTCCAGCTCCTCCATCAATTCCGGATGAGCTTTCAGGAACTCGCGGGCGTTCTCCCGACCCTGGCCCAGACGGGTATCCCCATACACAAAGAAAGTGCCTCGCTTCGTGACCAGCCCCAGTTCGGTCGCCAGGTCCAGGATGTCCCCCGCCTTGCTGATCCCCTCATTGTAGAGGATATCGAACTCCGCCTCGCGGAAGGGCGGGGCTACCTTGTTCTTCGTCACTCGAACCCGGACCCGGCTCCCGATGATCTCGCCGCCCGCTTTCAGGTTCTGCAGACGGCGGATCTCCAGGCGGACCGAGGCATAGAATTTAAGCGCCATGCCTCCCGTCGTGGTCTCCGGGTTGCCAAACATGGTGCCGATCTTCATCCGCAGCTGGTTGGTGAACAGCATCGCGGTGTTGGATTGACGGATCGCCCCGGCGAGCTTGCGCAGGGCCTGGCTCATTAGGCGCGCCTGGAGACCCACATGAGCGTCGCCCATCTCCCCTTCGATCTCCGCCCGCGGCACCAGGGCCGCCACCGAATCCAGCGCCACCACATCCACCGCCCCGCTGCGAATCAGGGTCTCCGCGATCTCCAGGGCCTGTTCCCCCGTGTCCGGCTGAGCCACATATAGGTTATCGACATCCACCCCGCATCGCTGCGCGTATTGCGGATCGAGGGCGTGCTCCATGTCGATGAACGCCGCGATCCCGCCCCGCTTCTGAGCTTCGGCGATCACGTGGAGACAGAGCGTCGTCTTCCCCGAAGCCTCCGGGCCATAGATCTCGGTGATCCGCCCCCGGGGGATCCCCCCCACCCCCAAGGCGAGATCCAGGGCCAAGGAGCCGGTGGGGATCACGTCCACGGGCTGCTGAGCGGCCTCCCCCAGGCGCATGACCGTTCCTTCCCCAAAGCGTTTGGTCAACGTCAACACCGCCGTCTCCAGAGCCTTTCGTCGCGCGTCGTTTGCCATCGCTCACCTCTCTCTATCAGACTCGATGGATTCGCAGGCCGCCTCTCGAGGGATCGCCCCATTGGCGCCCTCGCTTTAAACATAAGTTTACGTTTGGAAAGTTCAGCATGCAAACCGATGCCGTGAATTCGATCCGGGCTGGGGAACTGGACCGAAGGCCGAGGGCTCCCGGTTCAGCTCCCAGCACCTTAAATATAATAGGAGCTACGTAGCTCCTCACCTCGTGGAGCTTTGGGGGCGTTTGGCTCCCCCCTCCCATGGCTTCTGGGCCATGGGGGGAGCAAGGGGGGAGGGGCTATTGCCTGCCGGACTAGCTTCAGCTTCTCGAATCCCCAGTTTATAACTGGACAAAGCACTTAGGGGGATAGGATGAGCGGGCTGCGATGGATCTTGTGGAGCGGCGATCTCCTGGTTTTCCTGTTTTTTGCAGCCCTTGGGAGGGCCAGCCATGGCCTGCTCGACGAGGGTCCTATGCTCTGGGGCGTGGCGCGGGCAGCAGCCCCCTTCTTCATTGCCTGGGCTATCGTGGCCTGGGTGGCCCGCCTGGACCGCATAGACCTCACACGCCCGCCAGGCCATGTGGCGTTGCAAACCGGGTTCGCCTGGCTGGGGGCGGGGATCCTCGGGCTGATTCTCCGAAGCCTGATCCTCGGCCGTCCGGCCCCCCTCCCCTTTGCCGTCATTACCCTGACCGGCAATGGGTTCTTGCTCGTCCTCTGGCGGTGGCTTTTACAGCTGTGGATCGCACACAAGCATTGAACATTTGGGGGTGGAGGGGGCTGCAGAGGGCAGCCCCCTCCACCCCTAATCCCCCGGAAGAGGAGGAATCAGTCAAACCGGAGCGCTGCGATGAGCTCGACGGAGATGCTTGCCCGGATTCAGGAGGTGAAACGACGGCGGGAGGCGGAGCTGTTGCGCAAGGCGAATGTGGTGGCAGTGGGGATCGGCTATCGCCAGCGGGGTGGCCACTTCACCGACGAGCTCTGCCTCGTGGTCTCCGTCCGCCGCAAGGTTCCCCCGGAGATGCTGGCGCCTGAGGATTGCATTCCCCCGGAGATCGATGGCGTGCCAGTCGATGTTCAGGAGGTGGGCACCCTGCGGGCGTTATAACATAGAACGGCTCGCTCGATGCACCCAGCGAGGAACTCCAGGATGCTGATGACAGCCCTTTTCCTGCTGCTCCTGGCGCTGGGGATCGGAGGTCTGGGATGGCTTCTCCAGCGATGGACGAGCCTTCCGCACGGCGAGGTCCTGAAGGAGGACATGTCTGACGCCAGAGCCTCCCCTCCGCTCTTCGCTCCCCGTTATCGCCTGGTCGGCAGGCCGGATTACCTGATCCGACAGAGGAAAGCCATCATTCCGGTGGAAGTGAAAGCCACGCGGGCTCCCCGTTATCCGCACCCCTCTCATGTGATGCAGCTGGTCGCCTACTGTCTGCTTGTGGAAGAAACCTTTGGCCTTCGACCGCCATATGGATGGATCCGCTATCGGGATCGATCCTTTCAGGTGGAATATACCCCGGAGCTCCGGGAGGAGCTCCTGAGGGTGCTGGCCTCCATGCGACGGGATCTGGAACGGGGAGAGGCGCATCGCCAGCATCGCTCTCCAGCGCGCTGTCGCGCGTGTGGATTCCGGACGATCTGCGACGAGTCCCTGGTATGAGAGGGGGCAGGAATTTTCAGCCCGCCCGGCCCGGATCCAGACCCTGTCGATTCCGTTGCAGGAAACGCTCCATGGCGGCCCAGTGAGCTGGGGCCGCCCAGAGATGAGCGAACTGCTCGCGCTCCATCTGAAGGGCTTTATGGAAAGGGAGCGAATCCCCATCCCGGATCATCGCCTTAATCGCTCGCACCGCCTCGGGATCCCAGCGCAGGATCTCTCGAGCGAGAGCCTGGGCCTCAGCAAGCGCCTGGCCAACGGGAGCCACACGCTCGATCAGCCCCAAACGTAACGCTTCCTCCGCGCTGACCCTCCGAGCGGTCAGCAAGAGCTCCAGCGCCCGGCCGGGCCCGATCCGCCGGCGCAGACGCTGCCCTCCGCCCCATCCAGGGGTGAGGGCCCAAGCGACCTGCACAAAGGCCAGGTCCGCGTCTTCCGCCATCACCCGCAGATCACAGGCCAGCGCCACCTCCACGCCCCCACCTCGTGCGGGCCCATTGATGGCCGCGATGCTGATCCAGGGGGCTTCTTCCAGCTGACGCAACGCCTCACCCATCACCTGCCCCAGCCGATAACCATCCGCCTCCGTGCGATAGTGCGCCATCTCATAGAGATCCGCCCCGGAGAGGAAAGCCTCCCCTGCGCCGGTGAGGATCACCACCCGCAGCCCAGGATCCCGCGTAGCCTCCGCCACTGTCTGGGCGAAGGCTTCCATAGTGGCCCAATCCATCGCATTCCGTCGCTGAGGGCGGTCCACGATCCAGATCGCAAGCTCTCCCTGGCGCTCCACCCGCAACATATGTAGGCTCCCTCCGGACAGTGGATTGCGGACTTGAGCCCTGCGCTAAAAGCAAGGGGCCGGCGACGTATCTGGCGTGCCGGCCCCTTCATTTCCCGATCCGGGCATTGTTATGCAGCCCTCAGGAACTCCTTCATCTGACGCACCTTGAGCTGCTTGCGCAGGTAGCGCAGGGCTTCAGCCTCGATCTGCCGGATCCGCTCCCGGCTCAGCCCGAACCGCTGGGCGACCTCCTCCAGGGTGTAGGATCGCCCGTCTTCGAACCCGTAGCGGAGCCGGAGGACTCGAGCGTGGCGGCTGGGCAGTTCATTCAGGATCTCTTCGATCTGCTCGCGCAGCAGCTGATCGGCCACCACCTCATCCGGCGCCGGGCTCTCCACATCGCGGATTGCTCCCTCCAGCGTGGTCTCGCCCTCATCATCCATCGGCTCGTCCAGGGAGAGCAATGGTCGGGCTGCGTTCCAGAGCCACTCCACCTTATCCGTCTCGGTTCCCAACCGCCCCGCGACTTCCTCTGGCGTGGCCGGCCGGCCGGCTTCCTGCTCGATCTGATGGGCGATCCGCTGGGCCTTCCGCAACTGTTCCTGGGCATGGATCGGCAAACGAATTGTGCGAGCCTGCATCGCCAGCGCCCGGGTGATCGCCTGCCGGATCCACCAAGTGGCATAGGTCGAGAAGCGGCGGCCTCGCTTGGGATCGAACCGCTCCACCGCCTTCATCAGGCCCAGGTTTCCTTCCTGGATCAGATCCAGCAGGGGGACCCCGAGACCCTGATACTTCTTGGCCACGCTGATGACCAGGCGGAAGTTCGAAGTGATCAACTTCTCCCGGGCCTGTCGACCCTCCTCCGCCAGTCGTTCCAGACGCTGGCGGATTTCCGGAGGGATCTGGCCATCGCGAGCCAGGCGTCGGGCAGCTTCCCGGCCACGGGCCATTCGCATGGCCAGTTCCTTCTCCTCCTCGGCGGTCAGCAGCGGATGATCGGTGACCTCCCGGAAGTAAAGGGAGATCAGATCCCGATCCTCCGCCAGCTCACCCAGGACCGGGAGAGAAGTTTCCTCATCCAGCTCGGACTCCAGGTCGAACTCCTCCAGGGGAGCTTCCTCCTCCCAGGGCTCGGCCCAGAACGCTTCCGTTTCCAGCTCCTCCTCCTCATCGGGGAGGATCGGGCGGTTTCGACGCGTCATGGCAACCTCCTTTGGGTCGCCAAGACCCTTTAGGAATCCCATGCACCAAGTCCCTTACAGGCGCAGTGGGAGTGTGGAGATGATGAAGATAAAAAGGGGCGAGCGGCTCTTTTACCGTCCGCCCTTCCCACAGGGGTGCAGGAGGAGGATCTGGCGGTACCCATTCATCCAGGTGCTACGAAGCGGATCATGTAGCACCTTTTTCACAGTTGCGGGGGCGGGATTCGAACCCGCGACCTCCAGGTTATGAGCCTGGCGAGCTACCGCTGCTCCACCCCGCGGCGCAACCATTCCCCTGGCAACGGCCTACTCTCCCAGAGGGTCGCCCCTCCAGTACCATCGGCGCTGGCGGGCTTAACTTCCGGGTTCGGGATGGGACCGGGTGTTTCCCCGCCGCTCCAGTCACCAGGGGAATGGTGAGACTTCGATCCCTACACGCTCCTTAACAACTGAATTGTGGCAGGAAGGCCAGGCGTCCGGCGTTGGGACGCCAGGGATCTGAACCCCTGACGGACCACCTGGGGTGGGTCGAAGGACATCCAGCTCACGCTGGGAGATCGCCTTCGACCTGCACTCCCTAGAAAGGAGGTGATCCAGCCGCAGCTTCCGCTACGGCTACCTTGTTACGACTTCGTCCCAGTCGCCGGCCCCGCCTTCGACGGCTCCTTCCCTCCCCCTCCCAGGGTCTCTTCGGAGAAGAGGCCCTAAGAGGGGGAGGGTTAGGCCACCGGCTTCAGGCGTTGCCGACTCCCATGACGTGACGGGCGGTGTGTGCAAGGCCCGGGAACGTATTCACCGCCGTATGGCTGACCGGCGGTTACTAGCAACTCCGCGTTCATGCAGGCGGGTTGCAGCCTGCAATCCCAACTGAGCCCGGCTTTGATGGGATTGGCTCCCCCTCGCGGGTTGGCAACCCATTGTACCGGGCATTGTAGCGTGTGTGTAGCCCCGGGCATCAAGGCCATGCTGACTTGACG
>NZ_JANWXB010000004.1 GCF_025055495.1 Thermoflexus sp.
CCGATGCGCTCCAGCAGTTCTTTGACCCGATCCCGATCGCGCATCTTTTGTTCCGGGGACTTCGGGGGCTCATCGAATTCATCCCCCCAATACAGACCCAGATACATCCGTCGCTTCATGGCCTCACCCCCTTTGCCTTAAAATAAGGCCAGATGGCTTTTAGCCAATCCCGCCGTTTCAAATCTTTGCCGTATACTTTTTTATAAGCATCCCAGACTTCTTGCAAAGTATACCCCTGACCAGTCGGCAAGATGCTCAACAGCCTCGCTGTGACTTCGTGCTGATGATACGCCCGATCCAACACCACTGCCGGAATGTCGTCCGCGTCCAACTCCAGTTTGTCCGCAAACCTCCTCTCGATCCGGTGATGCACGTCCAGGCCCGCCGCCCCGCGCACCCCCTCCAGGATGCTCTCCCACTCCCCCGCCTTGCGAATCCCCCGGAACAGACCCCTATCATACAGATGCCGAATCACCTGTGGAGCTGCCCCGCCCATCTTCTCGCGAATTTCACGAACGAAGGCCTTCAAAGCCTGCGGGTCGTTCTTGCTCTGCAGAGTGATCGCACGCCGGACCAGGTCGTCCAGCGGCAACGCGACCGGCAGCCAGTCCTCCGCTTCGGCCGCCTCGAGCCCCAGGGAGAGCGCCACGCTGAGTCCGGCCACCCACTTCTCCTCGTCTGTGGCCAACGGGTCGGCCAGCGTCCGCCCGGCCTGATACATGTCGTAGGCAGTCCAGCCATAGTCCACCACCCGAAGCACGAGCAGGGCGCCGGCGATCAGCAGCGGCACCACAGGGGCATGCCCCCCGGCGTCCACGTAGCGCAACGGGTTGTTGTAAACATACGCATACCGATTGAGCGCCTGCGGGTTGCCCGGCTCCGGCACCAGGGGGTCCGGCTGCAGGAAGCGGCCCAGGTATGGGTCGTAAAACCGCGCCCGGTAGTCGTAGAGGCCCAGCCCCGCCTCCCACCGCTGCCCCGTGAACCGCCGGTCGGTTGGGAACGCTCCGCTCTCGAAGCGCAGGGCCCCATACGGCAGATACCGTGCGGACGCCACCGGCGTGTTCCCCTGCGCGACGGCCGTCACGCTGCCCAAGGGATCCCCCACCACCGCCCACGCCTGCCCGCCTTCCCGCACCGCCACCGCTTCCCCTCCCAGCCGATAAACCTTCCGCACCCCTCCGCTGCGCACCTCATACCCCTCGTCCACCACCACGGTGCGCACACCGTCCACCAACCGCTCCACCCGGCCGCCGTCCGCGTCGTAACGGAAGGCCGCTGCCCGCTCCGCCCCCCGCCACACCTCCTTCAGCCGGTTCTCCGGATCGTAGACATACCGCCACTCCACCCCGCCGACCGTCCGGGTGATCACGTTCCCGTTCCCGTCATACCCCAGGGCCGTCCCGTCGCTGACCGCCCGCAGCCGCCACGACCGCCCCCGATCCTCCCCCGACCACGCCCTGTGCCACTCTTCCCCTAAGCAGCGCGCTGTTATGGATCGGGCCACCAGCGGCAAATACACCCGATACGTCCCCGTCACCGGCGGCCGCGGACTCTCGTCTTCGTATTCATACACCCAAACCGAGGCCCCCTCCGTCCGCCGCAGCCATCGCCCCCCTGGGTCCAGCGTCCACGTCCCCGCCACCGGCCCGCTCATCGCGATGAGCCGGTCGAGCTCGTCGTAGCCGAAAGCCCACACCTCCCCCCGAACCGTGTCCGTGATCCGCACCACGTTCCCCACCCTGTCGTAGCCATACGCCAGGTCCACTCCCGGCCCCTGGATCCGCCTCACCTGCAGCGTCTGCGGATCGTAAGCCCGGCTCAGGGTCCCCCCGCTTAGCAGCGTGAGCGCGGTCCGCTGCCCCGCCGCGTTGTAGGCCGCGTTCTGGGCATACGTCACCCACCCGCTCAAGCTCACCGGCCAGCCATGCGGCCCGTAGGCGATCTGCAGCGCCTCCCCATCCGGGTCCATCCGCCGCACCAGCCGGTCCATCGGGTCATACGCCCACCCCTGCGTCCACGTCGTCCCGTCCACTCGGAGGGTGGCGGTGATCACCCGTCCCCGCGCGTCGTAGGCCCACGTCCGCTCCACCCCCTCGGCCGTCCACGCCCGGGTCCGCCGGCCCACCGAGGCCCCATGCCCTGCCTCATCGTAGGCGTATCCCACCGCATACCCGGACGGACCCGGATCCGGCGGCGGGGTGTAGGTCGACCCGTCCCCCACCGGGAACGTATACGTCTTGCCTCGTAGGCGGCTGAGCGGGTCGTAGTAGAAGTTCACCGCCCACCCTCGCCCGTCCACCTGGGCGATCAGGTTGCCCGCGGCGTCATAGCGATAATGCCATGTCCCCATCGTCGGGTCGTCCATCCGCACCTTGCGGCCCAGGGGATCGTAGGCCATCCGGATGCGGTTCCCCAGCGGATCCCGCACGTCGGTCAGGCGGTCCATCGCGTCATACCGATACCGGACGACCGTTAGGGGTTCCGCCAAAAGGGTGGGGGCTGGGACCGTCCCTCGGAAGGCGAACACTTCCGCCAACCGCCCCAGGCCGTCCCGGCACTGCAGCGTCTGGTGGCCGTTGGCGTCCCGCCGCAGCACGCCGCCTTCCACGTAGGCCAGGCGGGTCTCGGCGCCGTCGGGCGCGGTGACCGTCAGGGGCCGTCCCAGCGCGTCGTAGGTGGTGCGGACGCGGGGCGCGGCAGGGTCAGGGGCGCGATAGGGCGTCACCACCCTTCCATCCGGGGTTGTAGCGTAAACGTATTGGGGGACGAAATACGGCAGGCTCTCCTCCACCACCCGTCCTAAGGCGTCGTAGCGGATGAAGCGGACGATCTCCTGCCCGCCGCTGGAACAATTCCATCCCGGCCCGGGGGCGTGAAGCTGCACCGGGCGGCCCAGCCCGTCATAAAAGCGCCGCTCCCAGCTCCCCAGGCCTCCGCTGCACCAGGCCCGGCCTGCTGTCCCTCGGACCAGCCGGACGATCATCAGCGGCCAGCGGTCCGTAAAGGGGCGGTCCACCCCGTCGTAGTAGCGCCACTCCTCCGTCGGAAACTCCCACGTGTCCCCGGGCCGCACGACGGTCCGCAACCGCCCGAAGGGATCATAGGAATAGGCCGTCGCCGCCCCGTTGGGGTCCACGGCCCGCTTCAGCGCCCCCACCGGCCCCCGCCCGGATCCCGGGTCGCTCTCGTTGAGGCCGTAGTATTCGTAGCGGGCCACGTGCCCCAGGGCGTTGCGCTCCCACACCCGATACACCGCGCTCGCGTCATACCCGAAGGTCGTGGTGTAGCCCCGGGCGTCGGTGATCACCGTGAGGTTCCCCCAGGCGTCATACCCCGCCCGCTCCACGACCCAGCCCCAATCCCCCCTCCCCCGATCCACCCGGGTGAGCAGCCCTTTGACCGGGGGCGCCGTATAGGCCGCCGCCCCATCGTAATAAAACAGGGTCTGCGTCCGGAGGGCCGGCCCGCCGACGTTCTCGGTGATCCCCTCGTAGAGGTTCTCCCAGGCGACCCGATCCACGATCCAGGCGTTGAGGTTGGGCGCATAGCCCCGATGGGTGGAGCGCTCATCTCCAGAGAAGTCCAGGAAGCCGTGCTCAAAAACCGCGGCGACGTTGCCATACGCGTCATACCGCCACTCGACCCGCGCCGTGCGGCCGTCGACCGTCGCGTCCTGCCGCTGGAGGAAGACGAAGTGCGCCCCGCCCACGGTGGGGGAGATCCCATAGGTGTAGACCACCGTCTGGAGGGGCACGCCGCCGGGATCCCGAACCTGATGTTCCCGGATCCGCCCCCGGGCCGGCCAGGGGTCGTTCGTAGGCCCCTCCGGCAGGGCGAAACGGGTCCACTCCTGCTTCTGCGTCGCGCCGTTCAGATCCTGGAAGACGACGGACACCTCCCGGTAGCCCAGGAAGCGGCCGCCGGTGGGGCCGTTGAACGCGTCCGGCCAGGTGCATCCCTGTTGGTCGTCGCCCCAGAATAGGTAGCATCGACCCCGGGGATCATCGCTATAGGCGTAGACCTCCCGCCATCCGCCTCCCAGCCCATCGGTCACCCTGCGCCACGCCACCCGATAGTTCTTCGCGTGCCAGTGGCCGCCATCGGGGGTCCCGTAATCCGCCTCGATCACCCCCCCATACCCGTTGTCGAGCCGCACCAGCCGGGGGTAAAAGAAGCGCGCCTGATCCCACTCGCTGCAATGCTGAGCGAAGATGTTGCACCAGTCCTTGTTGGCGTATCCGCGATAGCCGAAGGTGAAGGGGGGCAGGGCCCTCCATCCGTTCCCTTCCGGCGCCCACTCCTGCAGCGCCGTCAGGATCCGCAGCCGCTTGTTCCCCTCATCCTCCGGAACGAACGTCCCATATGTGAAGCGCCATTCCCGCGAGATGGCCCACGTCCCGTCCCCCCGCCGCCGCTACAGCATCACCTTCTGCACCGCGTCCGTCTGCCAGAAGATGACCGCCAGCCCCGCCTCAGCGAAATCCCAACGGTAGGCCTCGGCCCCGAAGCCGTCGTTGGGCCCGTTGCCGTTCCACCGCCGGTCCCAGACGATGCGCACCCGCGTCCCCGGATACTCGATCCCGGTGAGATAGCTCGCCCGCTCCGAGTTCGGGTCATCCCCGAAGCAGTTCTCGCTGCTGCCGATAAGCCCCGCCGCCCGGAAGACCTCACACTGCTGGGCTAGGGTCTGCTCCGCGTAGGAGAAGGTCACGGTTACGCCGTTGGGGTAGACGATCTCCTTCACCCGCCATCGAACCGTGGCCGCTCCCGTCGTCCAGCCGCTGCCCGTCCATGGCCCGATGCTCCCCCGCAGCATCTGCCGGCTGTCCGAGGTGGTCCCAAACCGATAACGGGTGCCATCCTTCAGCGTAACGTCCCACCACCCGTTCTCTGCCCCTGGGTTCCACACGATCCGCCAGAACCGGTCGTCCTCCGCCCGGAAGCGGATGGGCGTCGAGCCCGGCCCCAGATATTGGGCTCGATCCGGCAGCGCCGTTTCCGGGACCAGCTTGATCGCCTCCCCGTTCAGCGCCAGCAGAGGGACGACATCCCAGCACAGATAGAAATTCGCTCCGTCATAGCACCGCCTCACATTCCGCCACAGCACCTCCGCTACATCCAGGCTCCAGCCCCAGCCCACTCCATCCGACTGGGCCCAGGTCAACACCCCATCGAGCCGGCGGCTGTTGTAGGAGAGGCGCAGGTCCGGCCGGATGCCGCCGGGCCCCGGCGGCAGATCGAAGGGATGCTCCCAGATCAGCGCCCCGGAGAACCGGTCCACCCGAGTGTCGTTGAAGTTCAGGATCCAGCCGCTGACCCGGGTCCCCTGGGTCCCCGCCCCGAACACCGAGAGGTGATCGGTGGGGAAGGCCACGATCCCCGCCGCCTCATCCAGGAAGGTGGGCGTGATGGGGAGCCAGCGGTTCGCTGCGGGGTCCAGATACCCCACCCAGGGCCGCAGCCCGTCGGGTCGGGAGGCCCAGTTCACCAGCTCCCCTAAACGCAGGGTGATCGTCAGCGGCTCAGCGAAGCGGGTCAGCGGCGCGCCCTGCGCATCGGTGGCGGTGAGATCAAAGGCGAGGGCGATCCCCGCCTGCCCCGCTCCCAGACGGCGCTGTTCCCGCACCTCCAAGCGCATCTGGGCGATGGGAGCCTTCGCCGGGACCTCCACGGTGACCCGGCCCTCCAGGAAGCGCACAGCGGTCCCGGGGATGACCGGATGCGCCTCCGGAGGGGGCAGCGGAACCGGAGACGGCGGAGCCGCCGGCGGGGTCGGGGAGGGGAGTGCAGGAGGCGTCGGCGGCGGCAGGGGGCTCTCGAAGGAGGAGACGACAGGCGGAAGGAAGGCGGACGAGGTGGGGAGCGGTCTCGGAGGGAGCGCGAAGGGCTGTCCCAGCAGGCTCAGGATCGCCACCCACACCACCGGGGAACGAAAGCGAGCCATGGCGCACCTCCAGGAAAAACAGTGGAGAGGTGAGGAAGCTCTTTCACGATCTTGGCGGACGAGCGCGCAGCCGGGGGCGGAACTCCGAGCTAAAATGAGAATCCAGAAGGAACCCACTTCCTATCCGCTGGAGGCCTGCCTTGCGCACGGGATTCTGGGTGGAAAACGTCCGCCAGGCCCTGGACACTCTGGCCTCGAACCGGCTGCGGGCGGCCCTGACGCTGCTGGGCATCCTGATCGGCGTGGCCGCGGTGATCGCGATGGTGGCCATCGGCCGGGGCGTGCAGTATTACATCAACGCGCAGTTCGCCGCCATCGGCACCAATCTCATCTTCGTGATCCCACGGGCGGCCACCGAAGCGGATCCGGCCGGGGCGGCGCTTCGCGATATCTCCTCCCTAACCATGCGAGATGTGCGGGCGATCGAACGGGCCGTGCAAGGTCGAGCAACAGCGGTGGTCCCGGTGGTCCAGCGCTTCGGCCCCCTCGAGAGCGAGGGCCGAGAGGCAGTGACGGTGATCCTGGGCACCACGCCCGGCTACGCCCCCGCCCGCAACTGGCGTCCCCTTTACGGCAGCTTCCTGGAGGAAGGCCACATCCTCAACCGATCCCGGGTGATCGTGCTGGGCCTGACCCCGGCCCGCCGCCTCTTCCCGGACGTGGCCAACCCCATCGGCCGGACCGTCCGCATCAACGGCGTCCCCTTCCGGGTGATCGGGGTGATGTCCGATAAAGGGGGCAGCGCCTTCGGCGATTACAACGATCTGGCCTTCATCCCGCTGACGGTGGCTCAGGAGATGCTGTATGACGCCCGGGATCCGCGCACCGGCGAGCCGCTGGTCACCGGGATCATGCTCCAGGCGGCGCGGGCGGAATACACCGACGCCATCGTGCGGGCGATCACCGAGACCCTGCGGGAGCAGCATCGGATCCGCTTTCAGGATGAAGACGATTTCGCCGTCCTGACCCAGTTCGAGCTGGTCTCGATCTTCGGGCAGATCTCCAGCGTGCTGACGGTTTTCCTGGGGGCCTTAGGCGCCATCTCGTTGCTGGTGGGCGGCATCGGGATCATGAACATCATGCTGGTCTCGGTCACCGAGCGGACGCGGGAGATCGGCCTGCGCAAGGCGGTGGGCGCCCGGCGCCGGGACATCATGATCCAGTTCCTCACCGAGGCGGTGCTGATCACCCTAATGGGCGGCGCGATGGGCACCGCGGCAGGGATGGCCCTGGCCTCGCTGATCGGCCCGCTCAGCCAGGGGGAAGTCCAGGCGGTCGTCGGGATGGACACCGTGATCCTGGCGGTGGGGGTGAGCGCAGCGGTGGGGCTGTTCTTCGGCCTCTATCCCGCCTGGCGCGCCGCGCGGTTGGATCCCATCGTGGCGTTACGGTATGAGTAAGACCCGTTGCCAGCCCATCGCCCCAGACGCTCTTTCTTAAAAACCGGGATGGCTAATACTTTGTCCAGTTAGGAACCGGAGATCGGGGGAACTGAAGCCGGTCTGGAAGGCGATGACCCCTCCCCCCTTTCTCCCCCCTTCCCTACGGCCCAGAGGGCCGTGGAGATAGGGCGGTGCGGGGGGACCTTCGGCCCCGTCGCACCGCCCCTAAAAACCCCCAAATCAAAAACGGACAAAGCACCAAGATGTCGCGGCGGCCTTCGGCCGCCGTCCCCAAACTATGTCTCCCCATTCGATCCCTCAGGACGTCCCGTAGCGTCTTAAAAAGGCCTCCCGCGAGATCCAGAATTGAACGCGCTCCAGCTGATGGAGACGCCGATTCCGCAAACTGGCCGGGTTATATGTTCGCATCAACAGCCACACATAGAAATCATCCATCTGATAACGCAGCCGCCGCCATCCGCGGGCCCCCCGTTCCAGCAGGATG
>NZ_JANWXB010000049.1 GCF_025055495.1 Thermoflexus sp.
TGGGAGGTTTGTTGGGGCTTATAAACCTTTCGACCGCGCCGGTGTAAGAGCCGGCGCCACCCACGGGCTCCTGAGTGGTGGTAGTTGGGGTGTGGGGCCGGGGGCGGGTGGCCCCCGGCCCCACACCCCAACCTTCCACACACCCCAACCTTCCAAAACCATATCCTTCGGAGGCGTCCCCTATGCCGCTCTATGAATATCTCTGTCGGGATTGCGGCGCGAAGTTCGAGCTCCTTCGTGGGATCGCCCAGGCGGATGAGCCGGCCCCATGCGCGGAATGTGGCAGTCCCCGGACCGGCCGGTTGATCTCCCTCTTCGCCGCTATCAGCGATGGGAAAATGGTCGCCGGCCCCACCGGCTGCGCAGCATGTGCTTCCCATGCCTGCGCCACATGCGGGCTTCATCGATGAGGGAGCTCTCCATGGCGTTGGGGAAGCGCCGGGATCCAGACGGCTGGACATGGGCGATGATCCGGGCGGATCGCTCCCGCCTTCTGCAGGTCGCCCTGGGGATCGGGCTGGCCCTGATCGGCCTTCTCGGGCTGGGGCCCCCCAACCCAGCGAGGGCCCAGAGCGATTTCCAGGCCCAGGTGATCTCGCCTTCCCGGGATCAGCCGGTCTGGGGCACCGTGGATATCGTCGGGATCGCTACTCATCCGAATTTCGCCAAATATGATGTGGCCATTCTGGACGCCCAGGATTTCACAAAAGAGTGGCGCTGGCTGGTTCAAGGCCGTCCGGTCCGCGCAGATGCTCCCACCGTGCTGGCCACATGGAATACCCGGCTCTTCCCGGATGGGGAGTATGTGATCCTGGTTCGCGTGTGGGATCAGGGCGGGGGTCACCGGGATTTCCTCTTTCCAGGATATCGGGTCGCCAACGCCCAGCCGACGCCCACCCCCACGGAAGCGGTGGCACCGACGATCGAACCCGAGCCGACCGGCCCGTTCGTCATGACCCCAACGGTTCAGATTGAGCTCCCCCCCACGGCCACCCCAGGCCCCACCTCTACACCGATTCCGGGGGGCGTGCCGACCTCCGCGAGGGACGGCCTCGGGTTAGAGGCTCTGCTGGAAGCTTTCTTTGCGGGAGTCCGATGGACGTTCATTCTCTTCGGGATCTGGGGAAGCATCCTGATCCTCCGTTGGGGGTGGCGTCGGTGGCGCCGCTGAAGGGCGGATCGCCTAATTCCACTGCTCCGCTGGAGAGCGTCCATGGCCAGCGAACCGATTCGGGTGCTTCACTTTGCGGATCTGCATATCGGCATCGAGGCCTACGGCCAGATCGATCCCCAGACCGGCCTGAACCGGCGGGTGGTTGATTTCCTGCAGGCCTTCGATCGCGTGGTGGAGCATGCGATCCGCGAGGAAGCGGATCTGGTTCTCTTCTGCGGCGATGCCTTCAAGAACCGGGATCCTTCCCCTACCCATTTGAGAGAGTTCGCCGCCCGGCTCCGCCGACTGCTGGAAGCTGGGATCCCGGTGTTCCTGCTGGTAGGCAATCACGATCTGCCGGGAATGGAGAAGCGAGCCACCCCTCTGGATATCTTCGGGGAGTTCCGGCCCCTTCTGCGGGTGGGGGATCACCTGATGGTGGGACGTCGGGAGGCGGTGCACCGGATTCGGACCCGTCGGGGCCCTCTTCAGCTGATCTCGATGCCGTTCCCGGTGCGGGCGCGGCTCCTGAAGGATGAAGCGTGGAGGAATCTCCCGGCGGAGGAGCTGGATCACAAGCTCCGTGAGGCGCTCCATCTGCTGTTGCAGCGCATGCTGGAAACGGAGATCGATCCGGCCCTGCCGACGATCGTGGCGGGCCATTTCTCCATCGAGGGAGCCACTTATGGTTCCGAGCGCCAGGTGATGATCGGCTACGATGTGGTGTTGCCCCCCTCGATGTTTCAGCACCCGGCGATCGACTACGTGGCTTTGGGTCACATCCACAAGCATCAAGTGGTGGGCGACGGGTCTCCCCCCATCGTATACAGCGGGAGCGTGGAGCGGGTGGATTTCACGGAGGAGGAGGAGCCCAAGGGGTTCTGCTGGGTCGAGGTGCGGCGAGGGGATGCCCAGTGGCGTTTCGTGGAGCTTCCGGCCCGCCGCTTCACAACGCTCTCGATCGATCTCCGGAACGCCTCCGACCCGGAGATGGCCGCCATCGCCCAGATCCGCCGCGCGGCTTCTTCGGTCCGCGAAGCGGTGGTACGGGTGCACGTGCGCATCCGCCCGGAGCAGATGGAAGGGCTGCGGGAGGCCCGGCTGCGGGAGGAGCTGGAGAAAGCGGGCGCGTTTTATGTCTCTGGCATTCGCATCGAGAGAGAGGAGATCAGTCGCCTCCGGATTGCGCTGGGCGAAGTCGAGCGGCTTACCCCCATGGAGTTGCTGGAGCGCTATCTGGAGTCCCGGGACCCGCCGCCTGATCCGGAGCGGCGGGCCCGATTGTTGCGCGCGGCGGAGCAATTATTCGCGAGAGGGGAGGATTAAAGACGGGGGATGGGCCGCCGAAGGCGGCCTGCCCCTGAATTCCCCGGATCGGGGGATCAGCGGATTTGCCCGAGATCCAGGATTCGGGGGAATCCGGGGAGGGCGCCATGGAGCTGGTGCGATTGGAGCTGAAGAATTTCCTAAGCTACCGCGAGGGGGAACTGGATTTCACCGGCCTGCATATGGCGGCCCTGGTGGGGCCGAACGGCGCGGGCAAGAGCAGCCTCCTGGACGCCATCACCTGGGCGCTGTGGGGCAGAACCTCGCGCCTGGATCGGGATCAGGATCACCTGGTCCATCGCGGGGAGAAGGAGGCCCGGGTGAGCCTGACGTTCCGACTCGGAGAGGCCGTCTATCGAGTCACCCGGGTCCGACGGCGGGGGAAGGGGAACGTTATGCTGGACTTCCAGATGCTGGCGCCCCGCCATCGTGTCCTATCCGGCTCCGGAATCCGCGAAACCCAGGAGGAGATCAATAAGGCCCTTCAGATCGACTTCGATACGTTCGTGAACTCCGCCTTCATCCGCCAGGGGCGCGCGGATGAGTTCACCACCAAGACAGCGGCGGAGCGCAAAGAGGTCTTGGCCGACATTCTGCGGCTGGATCAATGGGCGGAGCTGGAGGAAAGAGCCAAGGCGAAGATCCGCCAGATCGATCTCGAGCTGGAGGGCCTGAAATGGCGGATCCAGGAGCATGAACGGGAGCTCCAGCGACGGCCCGAATACGAGGCGGCCTTTCGGAAGGCTTCCACGGAGCATCTGGCTCGGCAGGAGGAGCGGGAGGCGGCGGAGCGGGAGTGGGAGGCGTTACGACGGGATGAGGAGCGGGCGCGCATGGTGCGGGAGCGGCTCCTCGAGCTGGAAGGGCAGCGAGCGCAGATGGAGCGCCATCTGGCCCGCCTGACCGAGCAGATCGCCCAGCTTCAGGAATCTCTGGGTCGCTGGCGTGAGTTGACGGCCCGTCGGGAGGCGATTGCGGCGGCGTGGGAGGAGCTCCAGCGCGCGCGGGAGGCGCTTGCGCGCATGGAGGAGGCCTCCCATGAGGCCAGCGCGCTCCGGGAGCGCCGCGCGGAGCTGGAGAAGCGGATCGCGGTGGCCCGGGAGCGGCTGGAGGGAGAGCGACAACGACTGCAGGCGGAGGTCGAGGCCATCGCCGCTCGGGCCGCACGCCAGTCGGAACTGGAAGCGGAGGCCGCCCGCCTTCAGGAACCGTTGAGGGGACGGGCGGCCCTGGAGGAGGAGATCCGCGCGCTGAAGGAACAGTGGCAGGCTTTGCAGACCGAACGGGGCGAGCTTCAAAACGAAAACCGGCGGCTCTATCAGGAGATGAAGGATCTGGAAGCCCGGATCCAGGCGATCTCACGGATCGGCGCGGAATGTCCCACCTGCCGGCGTCCGCTCCCGGAGATGGAGCGGACGCGCCTTCAACAGGAATGGGAACGGGAGGGCCGCCATCGGGGCGATCGCTATCGGGAGAATCAGGCCCGCCTTAAGAATCTCGAGCAGGCGCAATCGGAGCTGGAAGCCAAGCTCGAGGATCGCCAGCGCGCCCTGGAGACGCTCTCCCGGCTGGAGCTTCGCCTGGAGCAGATCCGCCAAGAGCTCGCCGAGATCCAGGGGCAGCTGGATCGCCTGGAGGAACGACGACGGGAGCTCCAGGAGATCGAACAACGGCTCCAGGAAGACCGGGTGGATCCGGAAGCGCAGGCTGCCCTTCAGGAAATCGATTCCGCCTTGAAAGCCCTGGGCTACGACATCGAAGCCCATCATGCCCTCCTTCGCCGGGTCCGGGAGCTGGAGGAAACGGCACAAGACTGGCGTCGCCTTCAGGAGGCGGAGCAAAGGATCCCACAGGAAGAAGAGGCCCTCCGGGGTCTGGAGGAGCTTCGGCGCGTGGAGATCGAACGCCAGGATCGGTTGCAGGAAGAGCAGAGGCGTTTGGAGCTTGAAGAGAAGGATCTGGAGGAGCGGTTGAAGGCGCTTCCTGAGGCACAACGAAGGGTAGAGGTGGCACGTCGGGCGGAGCGGGAGGCGCGGGATCGAATGATCGCGGCGAAGCAGTGGTTGGAGAACTGCGATCGCCTGGAGGAAGAGCTGGAGAGCCTGCGCAACGAGAAAATCCGCCTGGAGGAGGAAAAGGGCCTCTATCGGGATTTGCAGGTTGCCTTCAGCCGGAATGGGATCCCCGCGATGATCATCGAGGCGATCCTTCCGGAAATCGAGGAGGAGGCCAACCGGATCCTCCAGCGGTTGACCGATGGGCGGCTCACTGTGCGTTTCCGTTCCCAGCGGGAGACGAAGAGCGGCACGGTCCAGGAGACCCTGGACATCCTGATCTCGGATGAAGGAGAGGAACGTCCCTATGAGAATTTCTCCGGCGGCGAGAAGTTCCGGGTCGATTTCGCCATCCGCCTGGCCCTCTCCCGCGTCCTGGCCCGCCGCTCCGGAACCCCGCTGCGGCTGCTGGTGATCGATGAGGGGTTCGGCTCCCAGGATCAGGCCGGCCGGGAACGGCTGATCGAGGCGCTGAACGCGGTGAAGGATGAGTTCTCAACGGTGCTCATCATCTCCCACCTCGAGGAATTCCAGGACGCCTTCCCGGTCCGCATCGAGGTCCGCAAAACGGCGAACGGATCTCAGCTCCAGGTGGTGATGTGAGGAGGCTTGGGAAGGGATCCCCCGGCCGACATCTTCTTAGACATTGCCTGAGAATCTCCCGGGCGGTGGGCGATATGGGAATCGGCTTTCTGATCTCCCGCGCGACCCTTCGATACGGCGGCCAGGCGGTTCTGGAAGGGGTGATGATCCGCGGGCCGGCCGGCATCGCCGTCGCCGTGCGGGCCCCCGATGGGCGGATCGTCCTCCGCTCCATGCCCCTTCCGCCCCGACGGAGGTGGCAGCGCTGGCCCCTCCTCCGGGGCGTGTTCATCCTGTGGGAGACTCTTCGCTGGGGCATGGAGGCCCTCTGGTTCTCCGCCATGGTTGCAGCAGGGGAAAGCGAGGCTCAAGAGGTCCGGGACAGCCCCCTGGCCTGGCTGACCATCGCGGTTTCCTTTGCTCTGGCCTTGGGGATCTTCCTGTTGTTGCCAGCGTTCCTGGCGGAGGGGATCGAGCGGGCGCTGGGGCTGTCCTCATGGATCCGGACCACGCTGGAGGGGATCTTCCGCCTAGGGCTGGTGATCGGCTACTTAGCCATGGTCGGGCGTCATCCGGAGATCCGCCGGGTGTTCGCTTATCATGGCGCAGAGCACAAGGTCGTGCACGCGCTGGAGGCGGGGGCTCCGCTCACCATCGCCGGGGCGCGTCCGTTTCCCACCGCCCATCCCCGCTGCGGCACGGCCTTCCTTCTCACGGTGGTCGTGATCGCGGCCATCCTCTTCGCCTTCCTGCCCAGCTCCACCCTGATGGAACGCTTGGCCCTCCGACTGGCCCTCCTTCCGGTCCTGGCCGCCCTCGCCTACGAAGCGCTATGGCTCAGCGCACGATACCAGCATGTGCGGCTGGTGGCTGCCCTCTCCGCCCCGAATCTCTGGCTGCAACGGCTGACCACCCGGGAGCCAGATGATGGGATGCTGGAGGTGGCTCTGGCCGCCCTGCGGACGGCACGGGCGATGGAACAGGCGCAGGAGCCCCCCCGCCTCGTTGAGTTCGAGGAATCCTCCGCTTCTTGATCTCCCGATATTCGCGACATAAGGAGCACGATGCGGGATCCTACCTTTCATCCCCCAGCGTGGTCGGTGGGCTTGCTTCTCGCGGCACTGTTTCTCGCGCTGACTCCGGGGACCGATTTCGGAACGATCGATGGGGAGGTCGCTTACTGGGCGACGGCCGCGTTGGTAGAAGAGGGAAGTGCGGCGATCCTTCTCTCCGGTTCGTCTCATATCGAATGGCTGATCGAGCGAGGATTCGTTCAGACCGGATGGGATGGGCGATGGTTTATCCGCTATAACCTGGGGCAGCCACTATTCGCCGTCCCCTTCTATGCCGCCGGGCGCCTCGCTGGGGGGTCGGGATCTCCGCCGACCCGCCTGTTCGTGAATATGTTGCCAGCGCTGGCGATGGCGGGAACGGGGGCGCTGCTGTATGAGTGGGCCGCCCGGCTGTGGGGCGTCCGGGCGGCGCTGTGGATCATCGGGCTGTTCGCCTTGGCGACTCCGGCGGCGGTTTACGCCCGGCTCTTCTTCGCCGAAGCCCTGATTGGGTTCTGCCTGTTGCTCGGTTTCCGCCTCATGAGCTCCAGCGGCTCAGTGGGGATCGCCCTGGGCGGCCTGGCGATCGGCTGGGCGGTGCTGACCCGAGAGGGGGCAGGGGCCGCCCTGCCCGCCGCAGGACTATACCTGTTGCTCCGCGGCCGGACCTGGCAGGAGCGTCTTCGGTCCCTGGGATGGTGGGGGATCGGCTTGGGGATCCCGCTGTCCATCCTGATCTGGCACAACACCTATCGCTTCGGCAGCCCTCTCCTTCACGGCTATCAGGGGGAGGGCTTCACGTCCTCGCTTCTCGAGGGCGTTCCCGGATTGCTCATCAGCCCCGGCCGGGGCCTTTTGTTCTACGCCCCGCCCGTTCTGCTCGCCCTCCCGGGCGCTGCGCGGCTCTGGCCCTCAGATCGGAGGATCGTTCTGGCGGCAGCTGGGTTGCTGGCAGGATATCTGGCGATATACGGCCAATGGTGGGCCTGGCACGGGGGATGGGCGTGGGGACCTCGTTTTTTGGTCCCCGTCATCCCCTTTCTGCTTCTGATCTCCGGGGGCGCTCTCGATTCGCCATCCGGTCGGAGGGTCGCCCTGGGACTGGGCGGGTTAGGCTTCCTCATCGAGCTTCCCGGGATTCTGACAAATCATAATGCCTTTCATTCTTGGCTATTCGGAGATCGAGGCTATCCGGATATCCCTCGCATCTGGTTCCAGCCCGAGGCATCCCCTATCCTGGGCCAGTGGCGCTTCCTTCTGAATGGGACAGACTGGGTGCTTGCCCTGCATCGCCTGGAGGCCCAGGGGATCCCTTCGTCGGTGGCGTGGGGCGTGCGGATCGGGATCCTGGCCCTGTTCGGCCTGGGCTTGTGGGGGTTCACGCGCGGTCGCGCGGGGGCCAGATGGCAGATGATCCCATCCGAGTTGGAAGTTGGCGTCCCCTGGGGATTGCTGGCCGGGATGATCGCCCTGAACGCCATCGTCGCCTTCGGATGGATCCGGGCCCTCCAGCAGCCGTTCTGCGGGGATCCCGGACGGGTCTGCGTGGGCCAGCGGTTCGAGGGTCAGATCGAGCTGGTCGCGTTCTCGATGCAGGCGAGCGTCGTGCAGCCGGGTGACCGCATCGGGTTGACGCTCTGGCTTCGAGTCCTCCACCCGGTGACCGAGCCTCTGAGCGTCTACGTGCATGTCCTCCCAGACGACGAATCGGGGCATGTTCAGGTCTTCCAGGAGGATCACGAGCATCCGGCGTTCTGGCCCCTTCCCCGCTGGACTCCCGGCCGGCTCTACAGCGACTTCTACGCTCTGCAGGTTCCGGATTCGGTTGCCCCCGGGATCTATCGCATAAAGGTGGGCCTTTATCGCCGCTCTCCTCCCGGCGGTCGGATTCCAGTGGAGGGCTCGGGGGAAGACGGGATCCTCCTTCCCGTCCGGATCACGGTGGTTCCTCCCTGAGGGATCCGAAGATGGGCTTCGCGGGGATCCGCGCAATGGTCCGGCGGAGAGGGTGAGCGCTTCGTGTTCGAGGGCCTCGCTTCCTCGCTGGGGATGCGCCGGGATAGAATGTTCCCAGAGGGAGATGATCTGGGGGCAGGCGGGCTCCTCTTCAGCGGCCCGACGTGCCCCCGAGCCTCCCAAAACCCGGGATCGGGGGATCGACGAAGCCGGGTCGTCGTCCCGGGAATCCTCAACCTCCGAGGAGCCTATGGAGATCGGTCTGGTTGGGATGCCCAACGCGGGTAAATCCACCCTGTTTAACGCCCTGACCCGCCATCAGGTCCCCACGGCGCCCTATCCGTTCACCACGATCGAGCCCCACCGGGGCGTGGTTCCCGTTCCAGATCCCCGCTTGGAGGCCCTGGCGCGGCTCATTCAACCGGAACGGATTGTCCCGGCGACACTGACGGTGGTGGACATCGCGGGGCTGGTGCGGAACGCCCATCGAGGGGAGGGATTAGGGAACCAGTTCCTGGCTCATATCCGTGAAGTCGACGCCATCCTGATGGTGCTTCGCGGCTTCGATGCGCCCAACGTCCCTTCCGGGCTGGGGGAAGTGGATCCGATGGCCGAGCTGGAGGTGCTGGATCTGGAGCTGGCGCTGGCGGATCTGGAGACGGTGCGGCGACGTCTGGAGAAGACCCGCAAAGCCGCCAAGGCGGATCCCCATGCGTTCGCCGAAACCATCGCCGCTTTAGAGGATCTGGCGGCCCATCTCCAGGCGGGACGTCCGGCCCGGACATGGCGGGGGCGGTCGGCGTGGCATGAGTTGTTGCGCGAGCTCTTTCTGCTGACGGATAAGCCCCGTCTGATCCTTCTGAACGTGGCGGAAAAGGATCTGCCGGAGGATGGCACGGCGGCGGAGGAGCTGGCTCGTCGGGCCGCCGAGGAGGGCAGCCCCTTCCTAGTGGTGTGCGCGGAGCTGGAAGCCGCCCTGAATGAGTGGCCGGAAGCCGACGCGCAGGCCTATCGGGAAAGCCTGGGGCTTTCAGGCTCCGCCCTCGATCGCCTGATCCGGGCGGCTTACGCCCATCTGGGCTTGATCACGTTCTTTACGATCACCGGAGGCCACGAGGTGCGGGCGTGGCCCATCCCGCGGGGAACCCGGGCCCAGCAGGCTGCAGGACGGGTCCACTCTGACATGGAGCGCGGCTTCATCCGGGCGGAGGTCATCCCTTGGCATCTTCTGGTGGAAGCGGGATCTCCCCAGGCGGCCCGGGAACGAGGTCTGTGGCGGATCGAGGGGCGCGATTACGAGGTCCAGGATGGGGATGTGCTCCACTTCCGGTTCCATGTCTAAGAACCTTCCCCTCAAACTTCGCTTGGACACGGACCAAAGAAAGGGCGATCATGTCTCGATCACAGGCGGGAGACCTCGCGGGGATTGCGCTGATCACCGGCGCGGGTCGGGGGCTGGGGGAAGCCATCGCCGTCGGGTTGGCCGCGCGGGGCTTCCACGTCGTGGCGAACGATATCCATCCGGCGGCGGCGGAACGGGTGGCAGGACGCATCCGGATAGCGGGAGGATCGTCGGAGCCCTTCCACGCCGATGTGGCGAACCGCATCGCCGTCGGCGCGATGGTCCAGGAGATCCTGGCGCGCTGGGGCTGGCTGGACCTGGTGATCCACCACGCAGAGGTCCATCCCCATCGCTCCGTGCTGGAGATGGGGGAATACGAATGGGACCGGACGATCGCGGTGATCCTGAAAGGGGCCTTTAACCTGCTACAGGCGGCGGCTCCTGCGATGATCGAACGGCGGCGCGGAGCGTTCGGGTTCCTGGCTCCCTATTCGGTCTTGAACGGCGGAGGCCTTCATGCGGCCTATGGGGCGGGGAAGGCGGGGTTAATCTTCCTGGCCCACGCGGCACGAGAGGCGCTCCATCCTGCAGGCCTGGGCGTGCATCTGCTGTTCACCGGGAAAGCGAGGGAGGATGGGATGAAGCGTCCCCTTCCGGAGGTGGATCTGGAGTCCGCCTTGGATCGCATCGCCCAACTGGATGGGGCGAACCACACGCTGTGGGTTCGATGGGGGGCGTCCGAACCGGAAAGCCGCAAAGACGAAGGGATGGAAGGGCTGTGATATGATAATCGTAGCTCCCATCTGGAGCCGTTCGGAGCGAGGAGGGGTTGTGGATCGCTCCTCTCGCTATGGTCCCCGGGGTCGGGAAGGAAGCGCCATGGGCAACTTCAGGTGGTGAGTCCAATCCCAGCGCCTTCGAGAGGAAGGCAGGCTGAGCCCCTCTCCCCCCTTCTTCCCCTTCCCCAGGGCTCTAGAGGCCCCGAGGAGGTGGGAGAAACAATCTCTTTGGGGCTGGGGCGCCGCCGAAGGCGGCACCCCAGCCCCAAAACCTGCGGGAGAGTTTGAAAGTTGCACATGGCGATAGAAGAAATCCGGAGGAGCTCAGGGTTTCCTCCGAGCGTGATATTTGGAGCCCATTCCTTTTCCAGCGAGGCGAGTCGTCATGGAAGATCTTTACCGGGAGATCATTCTGGATCATTATGAGAATCCCCGCAATTACGGCGAGCTGCCCGATGCGGATATCTCCTACGAAGACGACAATCCGTTGTGTGGGGATCGCATTCGGATGGACCTGAAAGTGCAGGATGGGCGCATTGTGGACGTGCGGTTCTCCGGGAAGGGCTGCGCGATCAGCCAGGCGTCGGCCTCCATGCTGACGGAGCGGATCAAGGGGGCCACGGTGGAGGAAGCTCGCCGGTTGACCCGAGAGGACATCCTGGAGATGCTGGGGATCCCCCTAGGGCCGGCGCGCATCAAGTGTGCTCTGCTCTCCCTGAAGGTGTTGAAGGCCGGTTTGTATGGCCTGCCGAAGATCGATTGGGATGAGCTCGGTTAATGTTCGTCCTCTGCAGAGGGATTCCTCCCCATGGCTCAGAACGGTCAGAACGGTATGGTAGTGGTAGGGGAATAGGAGTTGCTTGATTTCTGGAGCGCATGTAGGCCCGACAGGGGATCTCCGCCGATGTGGATCCTGGAGTTGCTCGGCTTCCTCTTGGGCGACTTAGGGAAAGCATCCTTTGACAGTGGGGGGAACGCGGATTTATAATTATTAATGCCTCAGGCGAGGTAGCTCAAGTGGCAGAGCAGCCGGCTCATAATCGGCGGGTTGTGGGTTCGAGTCCCACCCTCGCCACCTTTCCCGAGCGCCCCAGGCTGGAGCCCAGTGCCTGGGGCGCTTTTTTGTGCCGAGGGCTTCACCGCTCGATGAGATGCCACGAGGAAACATCGACGCCGTGGCTGAATCCGGATGGGTAGGTAAGAATAGGCTTTGCCCAGGCGGCTGGTGCCAACCGGCGCCTGGTCTCCGGGGGCGCCCTTTATCTGGTCCGGGATGTGTCCGATGTGGATCGATACGGGCGGCTGTTGCGCCGCGTGATCGCCGGGCAGACCTTCGTGAACCTGGCCCTGGCGAGGAATAACGGATCCAGGAGAGGGGACAGGAAATCGAGTGGTCGGGTCACGGACTCTCTGAACACCGTTGCTTGCTACAACGGCCCTCCAAACAGGATCAGGATATAAAGACAGCGGCAGAGCGGCTGGGTGATCCGGAGAAGCCATCCATGAAAGGCCAAGCCATCCACGACCTGGACCTGGAGCGCTGGGAGGAATACGAAGATCTGATCACCGACAGCCTGTGGATGCTGGGTCCGCGGGCCAACCATGGGATGCACACCCCGGAATATTGGGGCAACTTCGTCCCTCAGATCCCCTATCAGGCGATGCGACGCTTCACCCGACGCGGCGATCTAGTCCTGGACCCGTTCGCCGGGCTGGGCACCACGCTGATTGAGGCCCGGCGGCTGGGCCGCCACGCGATTGGCGTGGAACTGGTCCCCGGCGTGGCGGAGCGGGCCCGCTGGCTGGTGGCCCTGGAGGAGAACCCCCATAACGTCCAGACGGAGGTCCTGATCGGCGACAGCACGGATCCGGAAACGGTGAAGCGGGTTCAGGAGACGATGGGCCGTTGGGGGTTCGCCGGCGCGCAGCTGTTGATCCTCCACCCGCCCTACCACGACATCATTCGGTTCAGCGAGGACCCGCGGGATCTGTCGAATGCGCTCGATGAAGGAGCATTCTACGAGGCCTTCGAACGGGTGGTGGAGAACTTCGCCCCGCTTCTGGACCCCGGGCGGTTCCTGGTGCTGGTGATCGGGGACAAATACGCCCGCGGGGAATGGATCCCCTTAGGCTTCCGGACGATGGAACGGGTGCTGCGGCATGGGTTCCGGTTGAAAAGCATCTGCGTCAAGGACATCCAGGAGAACCGGGGCAAGCGGGGACGTTATCATCTCTGGCGCTACCGGGCTCTGAAGGGGAATTTCTACATCTTCAAACACGAATACGTGATGTTCTTCGAGCGAAAAGGGTAGCCTCGAAAAGTCATCCCTCGCGTATTGGTGATCAACGTGAAGCTCCCCTCCCACGGCCCCTTCGGGCCGCGGGAAGAGGAAAACGAGATTTTAGGGGCTGGGGCGCTGCCTTGGGCGGCGCCCCAGCCCCAAA
>NZ_JANWXB010000050.1 GCF_025055495.1 Thermoflexus sp.
CGGATGGCCAGAACCCGCCACTAGGATCAGGTCCCCATAACGCCATGACGGTCCGGGCATTCGCGGGCGACCTCCCCATCAAGTTGGATATTGGCCTATCCATCATAACCGGAATCGCGGAGATCTAAAAGAGCCCATGGAGATTCAGCGCTCGTCTATTTTTCATTTGGGGAGTCGGGGGCGGTGCGAGGGGCAAAGGTCCCCCGCACCACCCTCGAAAGATTTTTTGGGGGGGCCATGGCTTTCCAGATGGGCTTCGGTTCCCCAAATCCCCAGTCTATAACTGGACAGAGCATTCAGGGGTTTAAGAAAAGATTTTTGGTTTTTTGCCAACCCGGGGTGATCTCCATTGGGTTGTGTTTGCTTGTCGACCGATCTGCTCTTTTTGTTCATGGTCCGCCCTCTGAGTCCGGGAGGAGGATGCTGATCTGCATTGCGAAACGGTGGGGAAGGAGCTAGCCTTCCAGCTCCAGTTGCCATTCGATGGATGGCCTTATGCTGGGCGGATAAGGATTTTGGGGCCCGCTTGAAGACACGGACTACCAGAGGCGGCCTGCGCTCGAAGAAAGCGCCCAAGAAAAAAGATGCCGCTGGCTCTTCTCGATGGGATCTTAGGGCGGGGCAGGTTGCACCTTCACAATCCGCCCCTAACCTTGGATGCCTTGTGCGACGCGCTCGTGTTCCAACCTCAGCGGCACCGATGATGAGAGATCAAGGAAATCCGTCCGCCGGCGCCGATCATCCTCTTTGCGAATCCGGTAGGCCCGGGGTTTCCCCGGGACCCCACTGACTGGGCCCCATCGGATGGGCCGTCATTAGGGATCCCGGATTGGGGCAGTTGGATCCCGAGCGGCTTTCGATGCCGATTATTCAGGCAACTCCAGGAGCCACAGGTTCCGATCCATTGCCGAGACAAAGACAATCCGGCGCCCGTCCGGGGAGAGGGCCCAATCCCCCCCAGCGATGCGGAAACGTAGGGCGGACGGATCGGTGAGGGGGCGGACCGCCCCAGTAGCGGCATCGATCTCCAGGACACGATGGCTGGGCGCCCCGGGCTCCAGAGGGATCACCAGCAGGCGTCCCTCGCTCCGCCATCGGTAAGCGCCGAACACGGAAAGCCGCCGGCTTTCGGTCCCATCAGCCCGCACCACCCAAAGTCCATTTTGAGCTGGGTCTACGGCGAACAGGCTTTGATAGGCCACCCAGCCGCCCGCTGGGGAGATCTGGGCGCCGCGCAAGCGTTGCCCCCGGGCGATCGGCCGCAGGGACCCATCCTGCAAATTCACCACTGCCAGGAAGGGATCTGCTCCGGATGTCTCGCGGGTGATCACCAGCGCTCGACGCCCATCTGGGAACCATCCAGAGAACCCCCCGCCCACCAGCTGGAGCACCGGGCGCGCCTCCCGGCCATCCACCCGTGAAATCCACAGGGTGGTGACCCGCCGGTCCAAGCTCGGAGCCTCGCCGGCGCTCACCTCCCAGGCGATCCATTCTCCATCCGGGGAAAAGACCACCGCACGCCCCCCGTTCGGCGCGATCCATCGTTCTCCTGTCTTCAGGTCCTCGATGATCGTCTGGCCCCCCTCCGGATAGGCCCGTCGCCGATAATCCGGCGAGAAAACGCCCAGCCGGGTCGTCACCAGGCGGGGGGCTCCCCCCGTCCGGGAAATGCCCCAGATGCCGACGGGAGCGTCCGGGCGGGGTCGGTCCAGGAACCAGATTTCTTGTCCATCCGGCGACCAGAAGGGTTGGACGCAGCATCCGTTGCTGGTCAGCGGCCGGAGGCGTGGGCCAGGAGTTGGCGAGGGAGAGGGCACTGGCGTCGGCACCGGGATCCTCGCCGTAGGCTCTGGCGTGGGCGATGCGGATGGGGTGGAAGCGACCGGCGCGGCGGACAGACGGGAGTTTCCGCAACCGACAGTGACCAGTCCCGCCAGTAGAAGAACCCATCCGAGGTGCCTCATGGGGCCCTCCATTCCGGCGGCCAGGGATCCGCGAAGTTATTCAGCAGAGGTCCACCGAAGATCACCTCCGGCTGGTCGTCCAGGAACTGCCATCGGCGGGGGTCCGCCAGATCCCGCTGGAAACCCCGGCTGAACCCGCCGATCAGAGCCAGGGAATCCCAGTCGGCCTCGATCAGCAGCACCGGGTTGTAGGCCCGACGATGGCCCGGGGCGTCCCGGATCTCCAGATGCAGATGGGGACGGGAGCGGCAGGTGCCATCCGGATCCCCCACTTTCCCGACCACCTGGCCACGACGCACCGGCTGCCCCGGGGAGAGCGCGGGGCGCTCCAGGAGATGGCCGTAGAAGGAGGCGTAGCCGTTGGGGTGATCGATCATCAGATTGTGCGGTCCGGCGCCATGGACCATTGCATCCACCTTGCGGACCACTCCATCGCCGATCGCTACCACCGGGGTTCCGCACCGCGCGGCGAAGTCGATACCGAAGTGCAGCCCCTGGCCGGCCCGATAGGTGGTGTTTCGCTGACGGAAGGCGCCCACCGTGTTCCCATAAGGCTGAACCATCAACCAGGTGTCCGGTCCGGGTGGCTCCGCAAAGGGCAGTCCAAAGGGCCGTTCCGTAGAGGCCTGGAAGGCCACCTGGGAGGGGGCAGGTTGCGGCGGGATCGGCAGCGCCAGGAAAGCCCCCGCCGTGGCTACGGCGAGCATCGGTAGCCATCCCTTTTCCGCGCGGAGGCCGATTGTTCTTTTCATCAGAGCGATTCTCCTTTCCCTGAGGCCTTGAGATGGGAAAGTCATTCAGTCGAAGAAGAGGCGAATCAGCTCAAATGGCGCGTTGCGTTTATGTTAACTGTCTCCTATCACCCTGAGAAAATTCTGAGAATTTGGCGAACGGCCCTCTGGGCCGTGGGAAGGGACCATGCAATAAGCCCCAGTGAGCCCCCAATCTCCTGGAATCTTTTGTTTTCTCTTCACAGAGGGCATGAAGAACTAGGAGAAGAAGGGGGCGCGGAAGCCTGGAACGAGAGCGGACTTTGAGGCCCTGCAGAGTCAAACCAGGCCCCAGTCGCACGGACCATGAACCTGGGATGAGATCCTTCGTGAACGCCTATCCCCCTCCATTCCCCAGCGCCTGCCGGATGGCCCAGATGGTCTGAAGGAAAGCCGGGTGGGACCAGCGATCGGCACCCCGGGGGCGGGGGAATGGGATATGAATCTCGGCAACGATGGTGCCCGGCCGCGGGCTCATGATTAGGACGCGATCCGCCAGCCAGGCCGCTTCCTGGACATCATGGGTGACCATCAGCACCGTCTTGCGCTGCCGTTCCCATAATTCCACCAGAACCTCATTTAATCGCTCCCGGGTGATGGCATCCAGGGTGGCAAAGGGTTCATCCAGGAGCAGGATCTCCGGATCCGCGGCCAGGGCCCGGGCCAGGGCCACCCGCTGTTGCATGCCGCCGGAGAGCTCCCGGGGATAGGCGTGTTCAAAGCCTTGCAGCCCCACCTGTTCCAGCAGCGCCTGCGCCCGGCCCGCCGCCTCCGGCCTGGGCCAGCCGCTCAGCTCCAGCGGCAGCCGCACATTCTCCATCGCCGTCCGCCAGGGCAACAGCGAATCCTTCTGGAATACGATCCCGACCCGCCGATCCGGCCCCCGCAGGGGTTGTTCCCCCAGCCAGACTTCTCCCCGGGTGGGAGGAAGCAGACCGGCCAGGATGCGCAACAGCGTGGTCTTCCCGCATCCTGAAGGCCCCACCAGGCAGACGAACTCCCCAGGCTGCAACGTCAATGAGACCTCCCGCAGCGCCAGGATCTCGCCCCGAGGGGTGGGATAGATGTGCGTGATCCGATGCGCGGACAGGATCGGCCGATCGGTCATCGCCCTCGCTCCACCAGTGGCCAGAGCTCCTCCACGAACGCATTGGTAAACATCGCCGGGATGTCCCCCGGCTCCTTCAGCTGACCCATCCGCACGAGCACAGTCACCATCTCCTGCCATGCCCGCAGATCCGAGCGGCCCGGCGTCTCCGCCTGCCACAACGGTAGCGTGGCCTGCAGCACTTCCCATTGAGCGGCCTCGTTCTCGCCGCTCAATCCTTCCACATATTTTTTGCTGATCTCGAAGGCCTCCTTCGGATCTCGCAACGTATCCCGCAATCCTCGCAGGAACGCCCGCAGGAATCGTCGCACCAGGTCCGGATGATCCCGGATCGTCCGCTCGTTGGTCAGGATGCCATTGCCGACCAGGGCGGTGTGATCTGCAACGTCGATGACATTTACAGCGAGACCCGCTCGCCGCAGGACCAGGGGCTCGTTGTTGATGTAGCCCACCGCGGCATCCACCTTGCCCTCCTTCACCGCCGCCACCTGGGTGAAGCCCCCCAGGTCTACCGCTTCCACCTCCTCGTCGCGCAAACCGGAAGCGTAAAGCAGCGCCTTAAACCCCACATACGAAGCCCCGAAGAACCCGGGAAGGCCCACCTTCCGACCCCGCAGATCCTGAGGAGTTCGGATCCCCTTCTCTGCCAGGGCGAAGACCGCAATCGGATATCGCTGATACCACTGGGCGATCATCACCACGGGGAGTCCCTGGGCTCGTGCGAGAGGGACCTGCTCGCCGCTGACCAGGGCGAAGGGCAGTTGCCCGGCCCCCACCAGCTGCACCCCGTTGGTCTCGAAGCTGTAATCAAATGAGAGCTCGATCCCTTCCTGAGCGAAGTAGCCTTTCTCCACCGCCACGTAGAAGGGGGCGAACTGGACGTTGGCGATATATCCCATCGGCAGGCGGATCGGGGTGGGAGTGGCCGGCGCGGGGGGGCCGGCGAGCGCCTGACAGGCCGTCAGCGCGACAAGGAGCAAACCGGGGAGTATCCAGCGATGGCGCATCGTTCGCCTCCAGAGAAAATATCGTTCGGAACAGGTGGCCTTTCGGGGGCGGCCCACCTCTCCTGCCCGCAAAAAGCAGAAAGAGTTACACCGGGGAGGGACGATTTGCCTTCCTCGATGAAACTGCGTAGCTTCATCATCGTTGGCTCACCTCCGCGCCCATCGATGCTCCAGCATCGAGATCGCCCCGTAGAGCAGCAGGGCCTGGGAGGCCAGGAGCAGGATCCCCCCGAACACCAGAGGGGTATCATACAGCCCCTGGCCCTGCTTGATCAGAAAACCAATCCCTCGATCCGCGCTGATCAGCTCCCCCACGAACGCCCCGATCACGGAGAGGGTGGCGCTGATCTTCAGGCCTCCAAAGATCACCGGGAGGGCCGCGGGCCACTCCAGCTTCCAGAAGGTCTGCCACCGCGTGGCCCGCAGGCTGCGGAACAGCTCCCGCCACTCCAGGGGCACCTGGCGGAAGCCCGCGATGGCGGAAATCAGGACCGGGAAGAAGGCGATCAGGGCGCTGACCAGGACGCGGGCGAGCAGCCCTGGGCCGAACCAGATGATCAGCAACGGCGCGACCGCTACGATGGGCACCGCCTGGGAGGCCACCAGATACGGCGCCACCATCCGCTCAAACAGACGCCAGTGGGCCAGCGGATACGCCAGGGCCAGGCCGACGGTGACCCCCAGGCCCAGCCCCAATCCCACCTCGACGGCCGTCGCCCACCAGTGGCGCCAGAGGGCTCCCTCCGCCGCCAGCGCCCACAGCCGAGCGGCCACCCGTTCCGGTCCGGGCAGGATGAACGGCGGGTAATCGCCGATGCGGACCAGGAGGCTCCAGAGGAAAACAAAGAGGAACGCGGCCCCCACGCGGGGCAGCCAGAGCGCGCTCCGAGCCCTGACGCTCCATCCCGTTGCTTTTCCGAACATCTCCTGCTCCCTTTGGAGACGCTTGTCCAGGATGCCCACTGAGGAATTCTGCGGAAAGCCCGTCTGGCGCTGCTCCCCCCCACTGCCCGGGAGACCGGGGAGAGGAACGGCAGGGGTAGGACCATCCCGTCTGGTTCAGCGGGCTTCCCGCCGGCGCGATTCCGATCCCCGAAGCGGCAGGCTTCCTTGGGGCGGAGGGCCCTCCCGATTTCCGGGTAGGGCCCAGTGCCCGGGTGTCCTCCTCCCTGAGGACCCGGGGTCTCGGGAAGGAGGGGCGATCCCCCCCGTATCTTCACAACAAAAAGCCCCGAAGGTGGGTGGACCTTCGGGGCAGGGAACAGGGACGAAGCCTGGGAACCCCTATGTTTCAGGCCTCGCTTCCCACCGGGCGCCGGCAAGCAAAACCCCCGAAGGCCGTTCGACCTCCGGGGGCAGGGAAAATCGGGCACCGGACCGTGCGTGGAATAACCATCCCGAAAGCGTCGCAAACGCCTTCAGGATCCGCCTTTCGCCACGCGCGGCGCGCCGTGGGAAC
>NZ_JANWXB010000132.1 GCF_025055495.1 Thermoflexus sp.
CGCCCCATTTCAGCTTGACCTGCTTACTTGAGCGTCATCAGGAAAGCGATTAGATCCGCCAGATCCTGCGCGGACATCTGATTGCCGAGGTTCGCAGGCATCTTGGAGACCCCCGGTGCGGCCGCGTAGCGCTCTGGCTCCACAATGTAAGCATTAGGCTGCTGGATCGACTCGCGGATGTATTCCTCAGGGGTCTTCGCCTGCCCTTTGTAATCGGGGGACTGAATGATCTGAGCAGCCACGGTGGCGATGCCCGCCATTGACGGCCCGACGATCACTACGCCGGGCTCCAGGCTGTGACAGGCCTTGCAGGAGGCAGGCAGCCCGCTGGCCTGCTTGATCTCCTGGTTCCATAGGGCCTCGCCGCGTTTCGGATCCCCAGGCGGCAGCGGCTTCGTGAGATCCGAACCCACCGCCTCAAAGGCCGGCGTGGGGGTGGGCATGGCCGCTCCGGTCTGCCAGTTCAAGATGAACTCCACCAGGTTCTCGATCTGATCCGGCCGCAGTGGCCCGCCGAAATCCTGAGACCAGGTGGGCATGACCTCAGCGTAGACTTCGTCGGGACGGTAGGTCGTGCGGATCGGCCGGCCCGCGGCGATGTTCAGCTTGATGAAGTTGCGCAGGGAATTGGCATAGTTCTGGGTCCGCTTCAGCTCCTCATAGTGCTGGAACACGCCGGGGTTCAGATCCGGGCCCTTTCCGGGCACTCCTTCCCCGTTGGGCCCGTGGCAGGTGGCACAGTATTGCTCATACAGCAGGGCGCCGTTTTCGATCGCCTTCCCCTTATGCATGGCCTCGTAGCGGGCCATGCGCTGCTCTTCCGTGAGCCAGACCATCCCCACGGTGATCACTGTGGCCAGCGTAAAAACCGTTGCGCCGATGATCCGGCGGGTTGCCAGGTCGAACATGGACTTCCTCCGGCGGTTCAACGAATCGAATCGGGTCCAGACCGCTGACATACAGAGACAGAGGCGGCAAGGCAAGCCTCCCCAGCCCTGCTCACTCGCCCCCGCCCCTGTTCGGATCTTTGCGTCCTTTTACTCGTGCGCGCTATCCCGATGGATATAGATCGCCTGCTTAGTCTGCTGGAAGACCGGGTTGCCCTGAGCATCGCGGACTGGCTGATGGTGCTCATCCAGCTGGAGCCAGCGGATATCGATCTCGAAGCGCTTCAGGTCGGCCTGGACCTGGTCGATGCGCACGATGGCATAGCCCTCAGGCAAATGGGGATCCCGCTCGATCCGACGCTTGAGGGCCTCCAGCACCTGGGCCAGCTTCGGCGCGTCCGCAGACACCTGCAGGTTGCGCGTGTCATACGTCCCCGGCACCAGTTGCTCATAAGGGATCGTCCGCACCTTCCCCTCCCCGAACATCGGGTCCGGGTTTAAGGGGATGAACTCTTGCATGACCTCCACATCTGCAGAGGCAGTCACGGCAAAGGCTGGAGTCCCCATATAAGTCAGCAGGGTCCAAGCGGCCACCCCGACCAGGCCGGCTACCAGGGCCTTGCGTCGATGGTTGTAGCGTCGGCTGATGTTAAAGTCCAGATAGGGCATGATCAACAGAAAGAGCAGGATCAGCGCGGGCAGGATCACACCCATGAACACCTTGCTGTTGTAGATCGTGGAAGGCGGCTGGGGGAGACCCAGCCGGTCCAGGGCCAGCAGGAAGGGATCCTTCAGCAGACCCTGAAGCCACAGGAAATACCAAGGCGCGGTGGTGTGCAGCGGCGTGTTCAGGGGATCCGCATGCTGCTCCAGCGGCGCGTTATAGAAGAAGGCTGCCCCGATCACCAGGAAGGCGATCAAGCCGATGCCCCACAGAGCCTCCTGGATGGCGATGTCCGGGATATAGGGCACCCGCTTCTCCGGGGGGACCTTGCGGGCGGTATCGTCGCCCACGGCCTCCATCTCCGGGGGCAGGGAGAGCCCGTGGCGGACCACCTTATAGTAGTGCACGAAGAACACAAAGAAGAGGAGAAGCGGCAGGAAGATCACGTGGAGCAGGTAGAAGCGCAACAACCCAGCCGCTCCGATATCCGGCGCCCCACGCAGGATCAGGTTGACGATCCGCCCCAGGGCCGGCGGCGGCGTAGCCTCGGCCATGCTGGTCCCGATGGTCACCGCCCAGTAAGAGAGCTGGTCCCACGGCAGCAGATACCCGCTGAACGAAAGGAAGAGGGTGAGGACCAGCAGGATCACCCCGGTGGCCCAGGTGAACTGGCGGGGCCGCTTGTAGGAGGCGGTGAAGAAGGTGCGTAGCATATGCAGCATCACCGCCACCACCATCGCCTCCGCCCCCAGCCGGTGGATATCCCGCATCAGCTGGCCGAAGGGGACGTTGTTCAGGATCCGGAGCATGTTCTCGTAGGCCACCAGGGGCGAGGGCGTGTAGAAGATCATCAGGAAAATGCCGGTGATGGTCTCGACTAGGAAAAGGTAAAAGCTCAACAACCCCAAGCGGAAGGTGGGGTACAGACGGGTCACCGCCTCATGATAAAACGAGGGCTTGATGTGCAGGATGAACCCCTCCGTATGAGGCTTGACCCGGGGGTTCGGCCGGGGCGGGGGCTCGCCCCGGAGGATATTACGCACCTCGGTGAGCGGGATGCCTGCCGTCACCCGGGTGACCAGCTCATCCAGGTGCATAAAGATCACCCGGCGCCATCCATACTGTTGCACCTCTTTCTGTAACGTGGGGATCGGTTCAGGCCATCGCAACGCCATTCGATCGCCTCCTGCCATTATGCTCGCGGCTTCTGGGCTGGCTTGCCCTCGATCTTATTCCCCGTGTCCACCTCGATGAGCAGGTTGGGATCGGGCACGGGCAGGGGATCTCCTCGCGAATCCGTCTGAGCAACCACCCGACCAGTGGAATCCTTCAGATAGATCACAAAGCGGTCCAGATCCCGCGGAGCCGGCCCTTCAATATAGGTGCCGTCCAGCTGGAACTTGGAGCCGTGGCACGGACACTCAAAACGGAAATTGCTAGGCACCCACTTGTAGAGGCAACCCAGATGGGTGCAGACCTTATAGATGGCCAGGATCCCTTTCTCGGTGTTGACCAGCCAGATCTTGGCCTCGGGGAACTCCTTCGGGCCCTCCCCCACTTTGGGCAGCACTTCGCCTGCCCGGCCAAAGGGGAAAATCCCTCCGAACTCGCCGACCTTGAAGCGGGGCAGGGCAAAGAGGACGCTCACCCCACCCAGCTCCACCATAAAGAGGGCCATGGAGGCCGCCCAGATGTAAGTTAAAAACTCCCGCCGGGTGATGCCCGGCGCCGCCGCCGTCGGGATCGCCTGCACCTCTGCCATCCTTCCCTCCCGTTGGTCTTCCACTCGGATTAAGAAACGCCACGAGCAACTTCCCAGCTCTCCTGGGGGGTTAGGGATCGGGACGCCGCTTTTGGCGGCCCTGCCTACTCCCCGATTCGCCGTTGGGAACCGGTCGGACGAGGTGGAATGGCCCCACCCCTCTGGATCTTCCCACCCCACGGCCCCTTTTCCCCCAGAGAAAGCGAACGGCGCAACTTCTTAACTCCAGATCGTGGGGGCCGCAATTTGCCGGGAATCGTGGACGGGGCCGCCGGGGGCGGCCCCGCCTGCATCAGGATCTTTAGGCGGATTCTTGCTAACTATAGCACAAGGCCGAAGAGGACGTCAATCACTGGGACAAAAAAATCCGAAGCCATTCTCCAATTAGGGCGTATACAGAGGCGTATACTGAGGGGTCCAGTCCGGTGTGGAGAGAGTCTCCTTCTGGCCCGCAGGGTCCCGATGAACACTGCCCCGAAGGGCCGGGCCTCAAACGCTCCGGATCCATGCCGCCAACACCTTCAGCAGCAGTGTTCCATAACTCCCGGGCGGCAACTCAAAAACCAGGGTGGCCTCCCGCCTTTCCGGCCAAAGATCTCGAAGGTCCATGGCCCGCGGCCGGCACCAGACCGGCCGCCGCGTCGGGGAGGGCGCGTCCTCCAGCAACGCTCCCCGCCGGAAATGAAAGATCGTTAGCCCCTCCTCCCGCAGCGCGGAGGCCATGGCCTCGGACCAGGGGGATTCATACTGGGCCCGCCGATGGGGCAGCATCACAAGGTCTTCCATACCCGGGGGCGGCTCCAGAGGCACCGGGAAGCGCTCTCCTCGAATCTCAATCTCGTAATGAGGAAGTGAGTTCCATATCCGGCGGAGGGCGTCGTTCCAGATCCAGGCGCGATAGGCATCCACCCACAGCGTCCGCAGGCGCGCGGGGATCCGCCGCACAGCCCCCTGCCAGTCCACCGGATGATCCTTCAGGAAAGTGAGCACGCTCCGATAATTCGAGGGACGGGGCGCCCGTTCATACATCGCAGCCCAATTCCCCCACCAGGCCCGTGCTTCGGCCTTGAAGGCCCGGGCTTCCGGCGGATCGCCGATCATCGGGGTGGTGAGGTAGATCCGAAGCACCTCTTCCGCCTGGCCCAGGAGAAGGGGCCGGCCGATGAAGCCGGCTTCCGAGCTCCACGATCCGAAGCGCTGATCGTCGAAATAATTGGGGAAACCCCGGAGGATGAGGGTGGCTACCGCCACTGGCAGCCGCTCGATCTCCAGATCGTCCAGCTCCCGCAGCCGCACAATGAACCGATTGCCTTGCAGGTCGCTGGGGCGTAGCGGGCGGTCCGCCTCGCCAACGCGAACCGCTTCGAAGCCGCGGCCTCGAATCCGCGCCGGCCCCCTGCCCCGAACGGCGGCCATCTGAACGGCGATGGCCTCCCGATCTTTCAGAGCCGGGAAGGTCACCGCCCGCTGGGGCACCCCCAGCCGCGCGGCCAGCTCCGCCTGGACCTCCAGGGTCGTTCGCTCCCGCTTGCACACCCGATAAAGGGCATATGGACCCCGGGAACGAAGCGGGAGCTGCACGATTTCCTCAACCCGAAAATCCTCAGGACGAACTTTCCAGCGCACACCCGTTTCGCTTTCAGCGACCTTGTCCGGAATAATGTTGGGAGCCGGTCGTATGAGGCGAAATGGCCCCGCCCCCTATCCCCCTTGAGGAAAAGAGGCTTTCTCTCCCCTCCCCGCGGCCCG
>NZ_JANWXB010000146.1 GCF_025055495.1 Thermoflexus sp.
GCTCCTCCGGCGACGCCAACCACACCGCCTCGCCCAATCCGCATCGGACTTTCGGTTCCCCTGACCGGCGATCTCGCCATCGCAGGCACCAAACACCGGGATGGATATCAGCTCTGTGTGGATCTGATCAACCAGAAGGGCGGCCTGCTCGGGCGGCCCGTGGAATTGATCGTGCAGGACAATCGCTCAGATAACGAGGTGACCGTTTCTCAGTATGAGCGCTTCATCAATGTGGACAAAGTGGATCTCCTGCTAGGCACCTTCGCCAGCCGTCTGAACTTTGCGGCCTCAGCAGTGGCGGAGAAGGCCGGCTATGTTTATCCCATCCCCTCAGGCGGCGCACTGCGGATCTGGGAGCGGGGCTTCAAGCATATTTTCTATTTCCAGCAGAACGCGGTGGAATACATCGGCAATGCGCCACTGCGGGCCCTTATAGCATATCGGGATAAGGGCATTATCCCGGCTGAGGACTTTCCGAAGACCGCTGCGGTGGTCCATGCGGATGAGTTCTTTGGCAATGCGATCGCCAACGGCTTGCTGGGCGGGAAGGTGCAAATCCCGGGGACCGACAAGGTGATCGACCTGGCGCCCGGCTTCCTGGCCCAGGCAGGGATCCAGGTGGTGTTCACCCAGAAATGGCCAGAGGGTTTCACAGACTGGCTGACGCTGGCCAATGCCATTAAAGCCAGCAACCCGGATCTGGTCATGATCGCCGGGGCCTCTCCCGATGATACCATCCAGCTGGTCCGCGCCTTGAAGACGGTGGGCGCCAATCCTAAGATGATCTATAGCGCCCAAGGGACTCAGATTGAGTTCAAGGAGGCGTTGGGAGATGCTGTCAATGGCATCATCATCCATGCCTCCTGGCATCCGCTGGTTCCCTACGTTGGCCTGTTGGCCGGCGAGCCTTTCAGCAATCAGGATTTCATCCAGGCCTTCAAGGCGAAGTATGGCCGGGAGCCAGACGAGGATGAAGCCATCCCCTTTGCGGTCTGTCAGGGCCTGGAGCAGGCCGTCCGGGCGGTCGGATCGACGGATAACAAGGCGATCCGGGATTGGCTGGCCTCGCGCACGAAGGACAACCCGGTGAAGACCATCATGGGAGATTTCTACTGGGATGAGAGGGGCCTTCCCATCGGGCGCGATTATCTGGTCACCCAGTGGCAGAACGGCGAGTTGAAGTTCGTCTATCCCATTGGGGAATTTCAGGGAGTGGTGGATCTGGTATGGCCGCGACCTCAATGGTGAGTTGAGGTAAACAGCTTCGGATCAGACGCTCCGGGGGGAGGGCATGGCGCTGCTGGAAGTTCGCGATCTGACCAAGGATTTCGGAGGCCTTCGGGCTGTGAACCGCTGCTCCTTCACAGTCGAGCAGGGGAGCATCACGGCTCTGATCGGCCCGAATGGGGCAGGGAAGACCACGGTGTTCAATCTGATCACCGGGCTGCTTCGGCCTACCTCTGGTCGGATCTACTTCCAGGGTCGGGATATCACCGCCATGCCCCCCCACCGCATCGCCCGGCTGGGCATCGCGCGAACGTTTCAGATCACCCGGGAGCTGGCGGAACTGACCGTTCTGGAGAATGTGGTCGTGCACGCCATTCGGGATGGGCTGGCTGGGCTCATCCGGAGTAGCATCCTCCAGCATGAGGCAGAGCAGGCCATGGCCCTGCTGGAGTTCGTAGGGCTGGCCGCCCTGGCCCACGAGAAAGCGGGCAAGCTCTCTTATGGACAGAGGAAATTGATGGAGTTGGCAGGGGCGCTGATGGCGAATCCCCAAATGATCATGCTGGATGAGCCGGCCGCTGGGGTCAACCCCGCGCTGCTGGAGGAGATCCTGGAGCGCATCTTGCAGTTGAATCGTTCAGGCATGACTTTTCTGATCATCGAACACAACATGGACGTGGTGATGAACCTTAGCCATCAGGTCGTGGTCATGGCTCATGGAGAGGTGATCTGCCAGGGAACACCCGAGACCATCCAGCAGGATCCCCGCGTGCTCGATGCTTATCTGGGGGCAGCCTGATGCCAGTTCTGGAAATTGAGGAAGTCACCGCCGGGTATGGGATGGGACCGGATATCCTGAGCCGGGTCTCCGTCCGTTTCGAGGCCGGATTCGTTCATTGTGTAATCGGCCCGAACGGGGCGGGCAAATCGACTTTGCTTCGTGTGATCGCTGGCCTGCTCCGGCCCCGCTCGGGACGAGTGCTTTTGGAGGGGAAAGTGATCTCCGGGTTGCGACCGCATCAAATCCTGGCCCACGGTATTTGCCTGGTGCCTCAAGATCGCAGCCTTTTTCCAGCGATGACTGTCCGCGAGAACCTGATGATGGGCGGCTATATCGAGCGGGACCAGCGTCAGATATCCCGGCGGATGGAGGAGGTCCTGGAGCTTTTCCCGGAAATTCGTCGACATCTGAATCGCAGGGCCGGCACTTTATCCGGTGGCGAGCAACAGATGGTGGCCATCGCACGAGGCCTGATGGTCCGTCCCCGGGTGATGATGCTGGATGAGCCCAGCTTGGGCCTGGCCCCCATGGTG
>NZ_JANWXB010000158.1 GCF_025055495.1 Thermoflexus sp.
AAGAGCAGATCGGTCGACAATCAAACACAACCCAATGGTGACCAACCCAAGTTGGCAAAAAACCAAAAAATCTTTTCTTAAACCCCCGAATGGTCTGCCCAGTTATAGACTGGGGAGTTGGGGAACCGAAGCCTATCTGGAAAGCCATGGCCCCTCCCCCCAAAAATCTTTCGGGGGTGGTGCAGGGGACCTTTTGCCCCTCGCACCACCTCTGAAAACCCCCAAATGAAAAAAATAGACAGAGCGCTGAATCTCCATGGGCTCTTTTAGATCTTCGCGATTCCGGTTATGATGGATAGGCCAATATCCAACTTGATGGGGAGGTCGCCCGCGAATGCCCGGACCGTCATGGCGTTATGGGGACCTGATCCTAGTGGCGGGTTCTGGCCATCCGCAACTGGCCGAGGAAATCGCGGAGTGCCTGGGGGTCCCATTGCTCCCCCGCGAGATCATCGTCTTCCCGAACGAAAACATCTTCGTCCGCCTGCTGGCCAGCGTCCGCGGACAGGACGTTTTCGTGATCCAGAGCACGGCCTCGCCGGTGAACTATAACCTGATGGAGCTCTTCATCCTGCTGGACACCATCAAACGGGCGAACGCCGGCCGCATCACTGCGGTCGTCCCTTATCTGGCCTACGCTCGGAGCGATAAGAAAGATCAGCCCCGTGTGCCGATCACCGCGCGCCTGGTGGCGGACTTCATCGCCGTGGCCGGCGCCGATCGCTGGGTGACCATCGACCTGCACGCCAGCCAGATCCAGGGCTTCTTCAGCATCCCAGGCGATGAGCTGACCGCTTTCCATCTGCTAAGCGATTACCTGCTGGAGAAGAATTTCTCCCCCGAGGAAGCCGTGGTGGTAGCCGCTGATCTGGGGTTCGCCAAGAAGGCGCGCAACTACGCCGCCCGGCTCAACCTGCCCATCGCCTTTGTGGAGAAGCGCCGGACCGGGACGCAAACCGAGGCCCTGACGGTGATCGGGGACGTGGTGAAGAAGAAGGTGATCTTGGTGGACGACGAGGTAGACACCGCCGGCTCGGTGAGCGGCGCGGTGCGTGTTCTGAAGGAACAGGGGGCGGAGGAGATCTACCTCTGTTTCACCCACGCGGTCCTCTCCGGGCCCGCCGTGGATCGTCTGCGGGCGCTGCCGCTGAAGGAGATCATCTGCACCAACACGATCCCGATCCCGCCCCACAAGCGCCTCCCGAATATGACTGTTCTTTCCATCGGCCCGATGCTCGCCGAGGTCATCCGTCGCATTCACGAGGGCCGCTCTGTCGGCCAGCTGTTCAACGAATAAGGGAGGCGGGGATGGGACGCGCAGGCCGGGCCGAACGATGGCCGGGATGGATCGGGCTGGCAGTGTTGCTGCTGGGGATGGGCCTGCGGTTCTATCGCCTGGAGGCTCAAAGCCTGTGGTATGACGAAGGGACATCCGCCCGCCTGAGCGAAGGCCCGCTCCGGCGCATCCTGGAAAGCGCGGCCCAGGACATCCATCCCCCGTTGTATTACGTGCTGTTGTATGGGTGGGGCACCCTCGTCGGACGTTCCGTCTTTGCCCTTCGGGCCTTCTCCGCCCTGACCGGCGTGCTCCTGATCGCAGCCGTCGGGAATCTGACCGCCCGGCTCTTCGGCCGGCGGGCCGCCGGGCTCGCGATGCTCCTGACCGCCGTCCATCCCCTGGCCATCTACTATGCTCAGGAAACACGGATGTATACCCTCCTGGGGCTGTGGGCGGCGTGGCATTCCGTCTTCTGGCTGGCCTGGCAACGGCGGCCCCGCCCGGGCCGCGCTCTGGGGTTGCTCCTGACCGGGGTTGCGGGATGGTATACCCATTACGTATTCCCGGCGATCCCCGTTGCCCACTTTCTGGGCATGCTGATCGATGCCGGGCGCGGCCGGCTCCGACGGTTGATCCGCTGGCTGGGCCTCCAGGCATGGATCGGGCTGGCTGTTCTGCCCTGGGCGCCGGTCGCCATGACCCAGCTCCGACAGTGGCCGTCCCCCCCACAGGTCCCTCTCCCCGAAGCGCTGGAAGCAATCCTGCGCGCCCTGGGGGCCGGGATCACGCTTCCCCCGGAAGTTCCTTCCGTGGTGATCGTTCTGCCGCTGATCGGGATTATCACGGGGATAATCGGGAAAAGCATCGCTTTCCCCAAAGCCCCTCGGGGGGCGAATCCGCTGGGGGTCTGGATGGCGCTGACGATGGTTCTGAGCCCCATCGGGCTGGTGCTGGGGCGAGGGGCCTATCGGGAGGCGAATCTGAAGTTTTTTATGGCCGCCCTCCCCGCCTTCGTCGCCCTGGGGGCCGCTGGCCTCGAGACGATCCGATGGCTCTTCCGGAAGCACGGGGGCATCGGGGCGGAACGAATCGGCCTCGTCTTCGCTCTCGGACTGATGCTCGGCCCGATGGGGCTCAGCCTGCAAGCGCTCTACTTCGATCCTCGCTTCGCCCGGGATGATTACCGGGGGCTGGCCCGGACGCTGGCCGCCATCCTCCGGCCCGGGGATGGGGTCCTGCTGTATGCGCCTGGGCAGGTCGATGTGTTCACCTACTACTGGCCGGAGGCCCCATTGATCCCCGCCCCGTTGCGGCGCCCGCCTCCGCCCGAAGAAATTGAGGGCACGCTGGCTCCGGCGCTGCGCGGGCGGGATCGGCTCTTCGTGCTCTGGTATGGAGAGCGGGAAGCGGATCCGGAGGGACGGGTCGAGAGGTGGCTGGACACCCATGCGTTCCGGGCGGAGGAGCGCTGGGTTGGCGGCATTCGTCTCGCGGTTTACGGCCTGGGAAAGCTGGAGGAACATCCAGCGCCCGGAGTTCGGTTCGGGGAGGCCATTGAAGTCGACGGATGGGGGATGACCGCTTCGCCCCTGCGCCCCGGGGATGTGCTGGGCGTGGCGGTGCGATGGCGGGTCCTGGCCTCGATTCCCACGCCCTACAAGGTTTTCGTGCACGTGCGAGGCCCGGATGGTCGTCCGGTGGCCCAGACGGATCGGGAGCCGCTGGGATGGCGCCGTCCGACCACGACCTGGCGCCCGGGGGAAATCCTGGAAGATCGCTATGGGGTCTGGTTGCCCACGGAGCTCATGCCGGGACGCTACCCGGTCGTCATCGGCTTCTATGGGCCCGACGGCCGGCGTCTACCGGTGTTTCGCGACGGCCAGCCGGCAGGCGAAGCATGGGAAATCGGGATCATTGAGATCCGCCCGGTTCCGTAAGGATCAGGCAGAGGGCTTGTCTACCTTGCCTACCGGCTCCCTGATCTTCGATGGTCGTGCTGACTGGCGAGGATCGCGCTTTCGATTGGCCTGTCCAAAAGAGCCAGCTTTTCGGGGGTCGGAGGACTGCCGGAGACGGCCTTCCAGCCTCCGAATCCCAAATCTGCTGAACGGGAGGGAGCCAGCCGATGGTGGGGACACTTCTGAATGTCGCGACCGTGGTGGTTGGCAGCGGCGCCGGGATGCTGGTGGGCAGCCGTCTTCCCGAGCGCATCCGTCAGACCGTGTTGCATGGCCTGGGCCTGATGACCCTGGTCATCGGGATGAGCATGGCGCTTCAAACGCAGAATCCGCTCCGGATGCTGGCCGCCTTGCTCCTCGGGGGGGTGATCGGCGAGTGGTTGGGCCTGGAGGAACGGCTCCAGGCGCTGGGGCGCTGGCTGGAGACCCGGGTCTCGGGGAGGGGTGAGGAGGGCAGCTCATTTGTGAAAGGCTTCGTCACCGCCAGCCTGGTCTTCTGCGTCGGGCCGATGACCATCCTGGGCTCCATTCAGGATGGCCTCACCGGAAACTACACGCTCCTGGCCATCAAGGCCACCCTGGATGGATTCGCCTCTCTGGCCTTCAGCGCTTCTCTGGGCATCGGGGTCATGTTCGCCGCCCTGACGGTGCTGATCTACCAGGGATCCCTCACCCTGGGGGCCGGTCTGGTGAAAGCGATCCTCACGGAGGCGATGATCACCGAGATGACCGCGGTCGGGGGAACGATGATCCTGGGGATCGGGCTATTGCTGCTGGATATCAAGCGGGTGAGGGTGGCCAGCTTCCTCCCGGGGCTGTTGATCGCCCCGCTCCTGGTCGCCCTGACCCCCACCATCAACGCGATCCTGATCCGGCTGGGCATCCCCCTGACGCCGTAAGATCGATGCGGCGAGAGGGACGCCCCGGTCCGTCATGTCGCCCCGCGGCTCCGGACCGGCGAAACGCCATGGCGCGTCGATCGCCATCTCTTTGAAGGAGGGACCCCCATGCTCATCCGAAACGGAACGCTGGTGACTGCGGAGGGGATGCTGCGAGCGGACCTTCGCGTGGAGGGGGAGCGGATCACGGCGATCGGAGATCTTCTCCCCTATCCCGGAGAGCCCGTGGTGGACGCAGGAGGATGCGTGGTGCTTCCCGGCCTGGTGGATCCCCACGTCCACATCGCCCTGAACACCGGGATCTATCGCACCGATGACGATTGGTTCATTGGAACCCGGGCGGCGGCCTTTGGCGGAGTGACCACGGTCGTGGATTTCGCCACTCAGTTTCGGGGGCAGACCTTTGAAGAGGCTTTGTCGGCCCGCCTCGAGGAAGCCCAGGGGAGGGCGGTGGTCGATTACGCCCTTCACATGATGGTGACCGATTTGCCGCCCGGGAAGGAAGGGGAGCTCGGGAAACTGGTCGCCCAGGGCGTGGCGGGCATCAAGCTTTATACCACCTATCGACCCAACTATTACGCGGACGATGCCACCCTCCTGCGCCTGATGCGAGCAGCTGGCGCCCTCGGGTTGCTGACGATGGTTCATTGTGAGAGCGATGCCATTGTGACAGAGGCCATCGAACGGCTGAAGGCGGAAGGTCGCACCAGCTTGCGGGAGCACGGCCGCTCGCGCCCGCCCTTCGCAGAGATCGAGGCCGTGCACCGGGTTCTCTTCCTGGCCGCCGAGGCCCGCGCGCCGGTCTACATCGTCCATTGCTCCACAGCCCGGGCTGTCGACCTGGTTCACGAGGCTGCTCAGCGGGGCCAGCCGGCCTTCGCCGAGACCTGCCCCCAGTATCTTCTCCTGGATGAGACGGTCTACGAGGGCCCTCATCCCGAGTGGTATATCCTCCAGCCTCCCCTGCGGCCGGCTACCGAGCGGGCCGGGTTGTGGGAACGGCTCCACCGGGGATGGATCGCGGCCATCGGAACGGATCACTGCGACTACGCCTTGAGCCAGAAGACGGCCACCGGCTCCTTTCTCACCACCCCTGGAGGATTGCCCGGGCTGGAGACCATGCTGCCGCTGCTTTACACCTTCGGCGTCCTCGAGGGCCGCCTGGGATGGCCGGACCTGGTGCGCCTGTGCGCCACAAACCCGGCGAAGCTATTCGGGCTTTACCCGCGCAAGGGGGCGCTGCAGCCCGGATCGGACGCGGATCTGGTCCTCTACGATCCGGAGCCGGAGGAGATCCTCTCCGCCTCCCGCCTGCACTACGTGGCCGGCTATACGCCTTATGAGGGATGGCGGGTACGCGGACGCGTGCGCCTGGTGATGGTTCGCGGTCAGGTGGTGGTGGAGGATGGGGCGTTCCGGGGAACTCCAGGATGGGGACGCTTCGTCCCGGCTGCGACATTCTCTGCCCCGGGGTCGATTTCGGGTAAGCCCACCCCAGGATGGTGAGGGTTGGCTCGATTTTGGGCGGGCGAGGCCGCCTTCAGCGGCCTCGCTCAGAAATCCCGATGAATCGAAGGCTTCATCCGTCACAGGGAAACACGATCCGATTTTTGGGGGGAGGGGGGGGGGCGCGCCGGCCGCCGCCCCCCCCCACCCCCAGAGAAGAAGACAAACGCCCCCCGAAAGCGGTGAGATGTG
>NZ_JANWXB010000059.1 GCF_025055495.1 Thermoflexus sp.
TACCTTCGGCGTTTACTTCGGTCCCAGCGGATATTCCCAGCCTTTCGAGAACTGCGCCTGGCTGCTTGATATCTCGGACAGCGATCCGTTGAACGACAGGGGATGCATCGGAGTCTTTCCTCCGACCCCTACACCCACGCCAAAGCCCTGACGCCATCGGCCTGGGCGTTCCCGCGATGGGCCTGATGGCCTGGGGGTGGAGAGTCGGGGGAACTTCAGGGGCCCTTTTACACGGGCGAGTTCTACCTGGATGAACAGGAGCCAAGATCCGGGTGCGGAGCAAGCAGGGATCGCCCTCCCAGCATGCCGCACGAAGCCGCACACAACCCCAGGAGCCCATAAGGCCAGCCGCTTGGGCTTACGGTCAGCCGATCGCCCCCCTTGCCCCTCGCCGGTTTCCCAGCGAGGGGCAAGTGAAGCTTGGAGAGAAGCGGGAAGGAGAGCACCAAAGCCGAACGCGGGGCTCCGGCTGGAGGCAAGAAGGCAGGGCGATCGGCGGAAAGCGCCTGATCCCTTCCCATTCGCCTCGCCTCCCATCCGATCTCCTCTCTACCCTTTTGGTGGCCGAAGGCGATGGGAAGGCGGCAAAAGGGCGACGGATCCTATGTTTGATCCGCTTACCGGAGCGGGGAGCGGTTCGATTAGGTGGATCCCAGGGCCCGTCGGAGCTCCGCCGCGACCTCCGGGAGCGGGCGCTCGCGGCGCACCACGGGCGGGCGGGCCAAGCGCAGGCCATCGCCTACCCAGCGCGGGATCACATGAACGTGAAGATGGAAGATCTCCTGGCCCCCGGCCCGCCCGTTGCTCTGCACCAGGTTCAATCCGTCGGGGGTCAGCGCCTTCTGGATCGCCCGGGCCACCCGAACGGCCGTGCGCATCACCGCCGCCGCGTCCTCTTCGTCGATATCAAAAATCGTCGCCGCATGGCGCTTGGGGATCACCAAGGTGTGGCCCGGGTTCGCTGGGTGGATGTCCATGAAGGCCATCGTCTGTTCATCCTCATAGACGATCTCCGCAGGCTGCTGACGCGCCACGATGGCACAGAAGACGCAGCCATTCATTCTCTCCCCTCCCGATAGAGATCCATTTCGCACCTCAAACCGGCCGTGACGATGGTTCGCCGGATTTAGAAAGCGCTTCACGCGATCCCTTAGCCCTACACCGCCCTCTGCGATGCATCGGGAACCCGATGGAACCCATAGGCCCCCCTCCGGCCATCGAGCCCTAGGGCTCTACCCCTCCGCCGTCCCTGGAGCGCTCCTCCTGCGGAGGCCGCCATACAGGTTGAGAAGATCCCACGTCCCGAGAAAGTATAATACGCTCAACGGAAACGGAAGGCGAACGCTTTATCTTAATTGGGTAGGGGCGAAAAGCGTTTCGCCCCTACCAGCGTCGGCCATCAGGCCTGCGGAGCATGCTCGATCTCCCCCGTCAGGAACTCCATCGCGCTCGATATCGCGCCCGACGGCCGGGCTGGCGGCCTGCCGGGGAGGTGTTCAACGCCCTGCTGGAGCCGCTGCTCTCGCCGACCGCCCGCGCCCTGGACGCCGGATGCGGTCGGTTCGGCGTTCTGGGCCGCTTCCGGGATCGGGTGGCCCTGGCGGTCGGGGTAGACGTGGATTTCCTCTCGCTGAAGGAAAATTTCATCCTGCCTCTGCGCGCGCAGGCCCAGCTGGAGGCGCTGCCGTTTCCCGCCGGCGCCTTCGATCTGATCCTCTCCACCTGGGTGATCGAGCATCTCCCGGAACCCGAACGGGTTTTTCAAGAGATCGCCCGCGTCCTGAGGCCCGGAGGTCACTTCCTCTTGTTGACGCCGAACGCGCGCCATCCCCTGATCGCCCTGGGGCGTTGTATCCCCCAACGGCTGCGCCCTTCCCTCGTGCAACGCCTCTACGGTCGCGCGCCCCAGGACACCTTCCCCGTTTTCTACCGGGCCAACACCTCGAGGGAGCTACGGCGTCTCCTCGATCGGGCCGGCCTGCATAAGGTCGCCTGGTTCGAGATCGAAGACCCCACCTATCTGGCCTTCCATCCGCTGTTGTTCACCCTGGCCGCCCTGTATGAACGGCTCACCGCCTGGCCGCCGCTTCGCGGATGGCGGATCCATCTGGTGGGTCTGTTCCGGAAAGCCTGAGGGCGCCGATTCGCCTCATCGCCCGCGGGGTCGCAATGATTGCTCCCTTCCGGCATCGCCTTTACAATCCAGAATCTGTAACCCGGCCTTGATCACAACCACCTGATCCATTTCCATCGACGTCGTAGCGCGATCCGCTGAGGAGGGCTTTCCATGCACGAGCTGAAGTGGTGGCAGAAAGCGGTTTTCTATCAGATCTATCCGCGCAGCTTCGCCGATGCCAATGGGGACGGCATCGGGGATCTGGAGGGGATCCGTCGCCATCTGGACTACCTCCAGGATCTGGGGATCGAGGCCATCTGGCTCTGTCCCCACTACCCCTCCCCGCTGGTGGACTGGGGCTACGATGTGGCCGATTACACCGATGTGGCTCCGGAATACGGCACCCTGGCGGATTTCCAGCGCCTCCTGGACGAGGCGCACCGCCGGAACATCCGGGTGATCCTGGATCTGGTTCTCAATCACACCTCGGACCAGCATCCGTGGTTTCAGGAATCCCGATCCAGCCGGGACAACCCGAAGCGGGACTGGTATATTTGGCGCGATGGGAAGGCCGGCGGGCCGCCGAACAACTGGCTTTCCGCCTTCGGGGGCTCCGCGTGGGAATACGACCCTGCGACCGGCCAGTATTACTACCACTTCTTCTTCAAGGAACAGCCCGACCTCAACTGGCGCCACCCCGAGGTGAAGCGGGCGATGTTTGACGCAGTGCGCTTCTGGCTGGATCGGGGGGTGGACGGCTTCCGACTGGATGCGGTGGGGACGATCTTCGAGGACCCTGGGTGGCCGGATGTCGCAGCCCCGATGAGCTATCCGGAGTGGCTGAAGGCATGGCAGGGCGCCTCCGATGAGGCGGAGCGGGAGCGCCTGTGGCGCATCCGACAGGAGATATTCCGCCACCAGGAGGATCTGCCGGAGGTCCACGATCTGATGCGGGAGCTCCGGGCCCTGGTGGACACGTATGGGGATATCGTGCTGGTCGGGGAGACCGAAGATCTCGCCTATTACGGGAACGGGCGCGATGAGCTGCATCTGGTGTTCAATTTTCCGCTGATGAAGGCTCCGCGCCTCACCCCAGCGGCCGTGCGGGCGAACCAGCGGGAGCGGCTCGGCCGCATGCCCCCCGGCGCGTGGCCGTGCAACACGATGGGCAACCATGACGTCTCCCGCGTCCTGAGCCGTTACGGCGATGGCCAGCACGACCTGGAAATCGCCCGCATCGCCGCTGCCCTGATGCTGACCCTCCGGGGGACGCCCTTCCTCTACTACGGGGAAGAGATCGGAATGCGGGATCTGATTCTCACCGATCTCGCCCAGTTCAAGGACCCGCTGGGGCGCTGGTGGTATCAGATGGAACGGGAGCTGTTCGGAACCCCGCACGAAGAAGCGGTCATCCGGGGCGCCCGGTTCGGGCGGGACAAGTGCCGCACGCCGATGCAGTGGTCCTCCGGCCCCAACGCCGGCTTCTGCCCGCCGGGGGTCTCGCCGTGGCTCCCCGTGCATCCCAACCACGCGCTGGGCGTGAACGTGGCCGATCAGCTGGAGGATGGAGATTCCCTGCTCTCCTTTTATCGGCGCCTGATCCATCTGCGTCAGCGCACTCCTGCGCTGGTAGCCGGGGATTATCGCCCGCTGGCGGAGGACGCGGAGGAGGCCCTGATCTTCCTGCGCCGCCTCCCTCCGGATAGCCAGGCCTGTCTGGTGGCCATCAACATGAGCGACCGCCCGACCCAGGCTCTTACGGGCCTCGCCGCCTGGGGACGTTGCCTGTTCTCCACCCACCGCGCCGAGCGGAGCGAGGAGAGCGTGCAGGCACTGCGTCTTGCGCCCTTTGAGATCACGATTATGGAAATCGTGGAGAACCTGGGAGAGGTGCATTCCCCAAATCCACGCGGATAGGATTCTTGCCATTCCGTCAGCAACCAGCATGGATTTGGGGGTCGGAGATCTCTATGAGCCATTAAAGACTGAGCAGAGACGAACGCAGGGGCGAAAAATTCTTTCGCCCCTGCGTTCGAAAGAGACTCCGCGCGCAAAACGCTGGATCGAAGTCAAGATGATCGAGCAAACGAGGCGCGTTCAAAACCACCGAGTGATCACCACCTTGCGATCGGTGAAGAAATAGAGGGTATCCATCCCCTGGCCGTGGAGATCGCCGAAGAAGGAGTTCTTCTGGCCTGAGAAAGGATATGGAGCGATCGGCGCGGCCACGCCGATGTTGATCCCCACATTGCCCGCCCGCACCCGCAGCTTGAACTCCCGGGCCGCTTTCCCATCGCGCGTAAACAATGAGGCCGCATTCCCATAGGAGGAGCGATTAATCACCGTGAGGGCTTCCTCCAGATCCCGGGCGCGAATGATCCCCAGCACCGGCCCGAAGATCTCCTCGCAGGCAATGGTCATGGAAGGCTGGACCCCATCGAAGATCGTCGGCCCGATGAAATAGCCGTTCGGATACCCGGGAACCCGGATCCCCCGGCCATCCAGGATGAGATCCGCCTCTTCCTGCAGTCCGATCTCGATGTAACGATGGATGCGCTCCAGGGCTTTCCGGGAGACCACCGGGCCCATTTGCACCCCCTCCTCCAGCCCATAACCCACCCGGATCCGGGAGGCACCTTCCACCAGCGCCTCCGTCAGCGGTCGGTGGCTCTCCCCCACCGCGATCACCAGGGAGCCAGCCAGACAACGCTGTCCCGCCGACCCGAAAGCGGAGGAAAGGATCGCCGGGACCGTTTGCTCTAGAGCCGCATCCGGCATCACCACCAGGGCGTTCTTCGCTCCGCCGTGGCATTGCGCCCGCTTGCCATGAGCGGTGGCGGTGGTGTAGACGTAGCGGGCTACCGGCGTGGACCCCACGAAGGACACCCCGGCGATCCCCGGGTGTGCCAGGAGGACATCCACCACTTCCTTCCCGCCGTTCACTAGGTTGATCACGCCAGGCGGGAAGCCCGCCTGATGGATGAGCTCGAAGAGCCGGTTCTGGGTCATCGGGCAGATCTCGGAGGGCTTCACGATATACGTGTTGCCGGCCACCAGGGCATATGGGAAAAACCAGGAGGGGATCATCGCGGGGAAGTTAAAGGGGGCGATGCAGCAGAAGACGCCCACCGGCTCCAGGATGCATTCCTCGTCGATCCCGCTCGCGATCTGGGGGGTATGGTAACCCATCAACGAGGCAAACATCCCGGCCGCCGCCTCGATGTTTTCCAGGGTCCGCTGCATTTCCCCCCGAGCTTCCTCCAGGGTCTTGCCGTGCTCCTGAACGATGACGCGGGCCAAGTCATCGAAGTGCCGTTCTACCAGATCGCGCAGGCGGAGGAGATAGCGGGCACGGGTCTGGATCGGGAGCTGACGCCAGGTTTCAAAGGCGGCCTGGGCGGCCGCCACCGCGCGATCCACTTCTTCCGGTGTGGAAAGAGGAACCCGCGCGATGACCTCATCCAGGGCGGGGTTTCGGACCTCCAGGAGGCGATCCGTGGCAGACGCCACCCACTCGCCGTTGATGTAGTTTCGCAGCACCTCTACCCCCATAGGCTCCCTCCCAGGATAAGAAGAGGATGATCACGTTAAGATCCGAACTCATACTGGAACCGCGTCTCCTCAATCAGATGGGCGGTGAACGCATTCCAGATCCGCTCCGCGGTGATCGGGAGCTCGGTGATCCGAACCCCCAGGGCGTCCCGGATGGCGTTCGCGACGGCGGCAGCGCCGGGGACGACCGGCGGCTCTCCCACCCCACGCGCCCCGAAGGGACCATGGGGACTGGGCACCTCCACGATGTGGGCCTCGATGGGCGGGACCTCCGAGGCGATGGGCAACGCGTAATCCACAAACGAAGCCGTCAGCGCCACGCCGTTCTCATCATAGCGTAGGGCCTCCCACAGGCCCCATCCCAGGCCCTGGGCTGCGCCCCCGTGCATCTGCCCCTCGATCAACAGCGGGTTGATGGCCCGCCCCACATCCTGAGCGATCACCGCCTCCCGGACGGTTACGTGCCCCGTCTCGGGATCCACACGCACCCGGACCAGCATAGCGGCGAAGCCGGGGGCCTGTTCGGTCTGGGCGGAGGACCCGCGGCCGACCACCGGCTCAAACTTCCCGCCGAACCGCTGAGAGAGCCCGGCCACCTCCCCCAGGCTCATGCGGGGCTCTGGAACGCCCCGCACGTAGATCCGGCCATCCCGGATCTCCAGATCCTCGGGAGCGACTTCCAGGCACTCGGAAGCGATCCGCAGGATCTGCTGTCGGGCCTCCTCCGCTGCCCGTTGCACCGCCAGGCCGACCGTGTAGATGGTCTTACTGCCCCCGGCAGCTCCAGCATAGGGCGCCATATCGGTATCGCCCTGGAGGATGCGCACCTGCTCCACCGGCACCCCCAGGATCGTCGCCGCCAGTTGCGCCATCGCCGTGTGCGTCCCCTGGAGGTCCACCGCGCCCGTGTAGATCCGCACCACGCCATCGCGATCGACATGGCACATCGCCGCCGCGGGCTCCAAGCCTCCGTGCCATCCTCCCACCGCCAGCCCGATGCCTTCTCCGGGCCCTTTTCGCCGCTCCCGCCACAATGGATGCTCCCGCAAGGCCTCCAGACACGCCCGCAGGCCGATCGGGCCGTAACGCTTCCCGTTGGGCAACTCATCGCCCTCTTCCATCGCGTTCCGCAGCCGGAATTCCAGCGGATCGAGCCCCAGCTGGCGGGCCATCTCATCCATCTGGGACTCCAAGGCGAAGAGGGCCTGCGGGGCACCCGGCGCCCGATAAGCCCCCACCCCCGGCTTGTTCGTGAGCACTTCGACCGCCTCGATCTCGTAGTGCGGGAAGCGGTAAAAACTGCCTAAGAGGTGAGCGGCGATGCGATGGGGGGCGCCCGGGAAGGCGCCGGCGTCGAAGATCAGGCGGGCCTGGAGGGCGGTCAACGTTCCATCCCGCCGAGCGCCGGTCTTCAGCGTGATGATCGCGGCATGAGCTGGCGTCCCGATCAGGAACTCCTCCTGGCGGGCAAGGGTCAATCGCACCGGGCGACGGCTGTGGACGGCCAGGGCGGCGACGAGGGGCTCCAGCAGGGTGAACTTCCCCCCGAAGCCGCCACCCACCGGCGTCGGGATCACGCGGATCCGGTTCTCCGGCCAGCCCAGGAAATCCGCCACCTCCTCCCGCACCCCGAAGGGATCCTGGGTGCTGGTCCAAAGGGTGAGGGTCTCGGTCGCCGGATCCAGAGCGGCAGCTGCCGTATGAGGCTCGATATAGGCTTGGTGGACGGAAGAGGTGCGATAGGTGAACTCCAGGATCAGATCCGCCTCTCGGAAACCCTGGGTGACATCCCCTCGCTTGTAATGAGCGCGATCCGCGATATTTCCGGAGCGGGCAGATGGCCCCCCCTCCGAACCGCCGATGTCGGCGGCGTGGGCGCCGGCATCCGCCCGCACCCCTGGCCGTCCCCCCGGCCAGATCCAAGGCGCGTCCTCCGACATCGCCTGCAGCGGATCGATGAGCACGGGCAGGGGATCGATGTCCACCTCCACCTGAGTGGCTCCGTCCGCCGCCGCGGCCTCGTTCTCCGCCAGCACCACGGCCACCGGCTGGCCGTAATACACCACCCGCTCCCACGCCAGCAGGGCCCGGGCATGGCTCTCAGGTTCCCGCTGGAACCACGGGAGATCCGCCGCGGTCAGCACCGCCGCCACCCCCGGGACGGCGCGGGCGCGTTCCGTCCGGATGGCGCGGATACGGCCGTGGGCGTAGGGGCTGAGCACCAAGCGGGCATGGAGCAGATCCGGCAACCGGAGGTCCGCACCGAACTTCAGCTGCCCAGTGACTTTCAGACGTCCATCTCGCATCGGGATCCGCTGGCCGATGGTCATCCTTGCACCCC
>NZ_JANWXB010000070.1 GCF_025055495.1 Thermoflexus sp.
AACTCTGACGACGAAGCCCGCCTGCGCTTGGCGGAGGCGCTGGCCGCTGGCGGTGAGGTCCCGGTTGCCCAGTGGTCGGAGCCCATCCGTTTGCGCTCGATCTTCGATCGGATCGAGCCCGCCTTGCCGCCGGACCGCGCGGGCGGCTATCCCCTCCAGGCGCTGGACCGCCGCCGGGAGACCCTGTTCCCCCAGCGCCCAAGACCGGCTGCCACCGAGGGGGAATACCGCGCGCTGGCCCGCTCGCTGAGGGAGGCCCTTCAGGGAGCCGAGGCGTTCGCCAGAGGCCACCCCGCCGCCCAGATCGCCGGCCTCTTAGGGGCGATGGCCCGCTTCGCCTGGTGCGTCCCCGCCGCCTCGGCCGCCGCCTTCGAGGATATCTCCCTCTACGACCACGGCCGGGTCGCGGCCGCCCTCGCCGCCCTCCTCGCCGAGGCGCCCGACGAGGCCCTCCGCGCCTGGAAGGCAGCCCTTCGCAACGGCGCCGACGCGCCGCCCGTCGCCTTGCTGATCAAGGGCGATCTCTCCGGGATCCAGGACTTCCTCTACCAGGTGAGCGGCAAGGGGACGGCCCGGGGGCTCCGGGGGCGCTCCCTCTACCTCCAGCTGCTCTCCGAGGCGGTCGCCCTGTTCCTCCTGCGCCAGCTGCGCCTCCCCCTAGTCAACCTTCTCTACAGCAGCGGCGGCCACTTCTGGATCCTCGCCCGTCCCGCTGACGCGGAGCGGCTGGCCGACCTGCAGCGCGCGGTCGACCGCCGCCTGATCGCCTTCCACGGCATGGATCTGGGGTTGATCTTGGGGGAGGTCCCCCTTCGCCCCGCCGATCTGCGACCAGGCGGGCTGAAGGCCGCGATGGACGAGTTGGCGGCCCGGATCCGCGCCCGCAAGCTCCGCCGGTTCGCGGACCTCCCCGCCGGGGATTGGGCGCTCCTCTTGCGCACGACCCCCGATTCGACGGAGCCCGGCGACTGGACCGACTGCGCCGTCTGCGGCCAGGTCGGCCGCAGGGGGAGGGAGATCCGAGAGGTCGAAGGGAACGTCCGCAAGTGCCTTCGCTGCCTCTCGTTTGAGGAGCTAGGACGGCGGGCCCTGGACATGAGCGCCGTCGCCTGGATTGTCCGGGCCGAGGATGATGGACCGGCGGGGGAAGCCGCTTCTTCCTCCAACTGGGCGGATCCGTTGGCGGCCTTCGGCCTCGGGGTGGTCCTCTTCAACGCCCAGGGGGAGCCGATCGGCGACCTGCCCCTCCCCAGGGACGGGGAGTGGGCCTTAGTCTGGGCGGTGGGCTTGCGGGCCTGGGACCTTCAAGTCCGGCGGCGGATCGCCGAGCAGTTGGGCGGGCTCCCCACCGCCTTCGTCCCCCGCTTCGTCCTGCGCTACGCCCCTCGGGTGACGGCCGAGGATCGGGAGCGGTTCAAGGCGCGCTATGAGGCCCGGGGGGAGAAGATGCCCGAGGAGGGCAGCATCCGCGACTTCGAGATCCTGGAGGGCTGGTCCACGGGGATCCAGCGGCTGGGGGTGTTGCGGGCGGATCTGGACGGGGCGGGCACGCTGTTCAGCGAGGGGCTGGGGCCGCGGATGACCCTCTCGCGCCTCGTCGCCCTCAGCAGCACCATCTCCCGCTTCTTCGAGGGATACGTGGAGACCCTCTGCCGGCAGCGCGATCCCCGGCGGGGCGGCTCCGGCGTGATCTACGCCCTGTATTCGGGCGGGGACGACCTGTTCATCGTCGGGGCGTGGGATGCGGTGGCCGACCTGGCGGGAGCGCTGCGCCGGGAGCTGGACGCATACACCGGCGGCCATCCGCGGATCGGCCTGAGCGCCGGCCTCACCCTGCACGGGGGCCGGGAGTCCGCCCAGCGGATGGCGGAGGCGGCGGGGGAGGCCCTGGAGGAGGCCAAGGGCTACCGCGGGCCGGACCCCGGGCGCCAGAAGGACGCTTTCGCCTTCCTGGGCCCGGTGATGCCTTGGCGGCCCGGCGAGGTCTTCCACGAGGTCCTGCGGTGGCGCGACCGCTTCGTGGCGATCGTCGACGAGGAAACGGGGGCAGGGGAAGGGCGGCCGCGGCGGAGGGCAGGGCGCGGTCGCAGCGTCCTGTTCGCCCTCATCCGCTGGGCCCTGCGCATCCAGCGGGAGCGCGCCCGCGGCCGGCCCGGCGCGCAGGCGATCCTCGGGCCCTGGCTGTGGCAGCTCCCCTACTTCCTCGCCCGCTGGCAGGAGATGGCCGAGGAGGGATCGGGAACGGAGAAGCTTTTGCGCGAAATGCGGAGGGATTGGGAACGCATGGGCCCGGCGGAGGCGTCGGCGCGCATCGAGGCGATCTGGGGCCCGGCCGCCCGCTGGGCGGAGCTGCTGACCCGGCGCGGGGAGGGCCGAGAAGCCCCCTAAGCCTTGCCTTCGGGAGGAACGCGATGGTGGGCAATCCAAGCTTCGATCTCCAGCAGATCGACGACATCATCATGCGTGACAACTCAGAGTTGCTGGTGCAGGTCAGCCGCCAGCTGGGGCAATACCTCGCCCAAGGCGGGCTCACCACCCACCAGCTCCGCAACCTCTTCGGCGAGGTCCGCCGCATCGCGATGGAGCTGGAACAGGCGGCGCTGGAGGAAGGCTCGGGATCGTCGATCCGTCCCGCCACCTGGCGGCGCATCCTGCTCCTGCGGCCGCGGATGGCCTATCAGGCCTCCCGGATCCAGCGCCGGGACAACCCGATGTTGCGTCTGGTGGAGGTGCTGGATCGGGCGATCGAGCGGATCGAGCGAAACCCCGAGCGGTTCCGCCGCTTCGCGGATTTTGTCGAGGCGATCGTGGCCTATCACCGTTACTTCCAGACGTATCGAGGATCTTGACAGGGGGTGGGCGATGGCAGATCAGTTCCAGCTGCGCGGCCGGCTGTTCCTGCGAGCGGAGATCCATGTGGTCACCGGGCTGCACATCGGCGGGGCGGGCGGCAAGGTAGCCATCGGCGGCGTGGACAACCCGGTCATCCGCGACCCGCTGACCGATGAGCCGATCCTCCCCGGCTCCTCCCTCAAGGGCAAGATGCGCAGCCTGCTGGAGCGATGGCGGGGCTTCGAGCCCAACCACGCCATCGGCCAGGCTCGCATCCATGTCTGCAAGAAACCCGAAGAATACCGTGACTGCAGCGTTTGCCATGTGTTCGGCGTGCCGGGCGAGATCGAATTCGCTTATCCCACCCGCCTCATCGTGCGGGACGCGTTCCTGGACCCTGGGTTGCGCCGGCGGCTGCGGGAGGCCGACCTGGACCTGCCCTTCACCGAGGTGAAGTGGGAGGCGGCCATCGACCGGATCACCTCGGCGGCGGTGCCCCGCCAGATCGAACGGGTGCCGGCGGGCGCCGTCTTCCGGCCCTTCTCCCTTCGCTCAGCGCGGGAACCCGCCGACGGGGGAGACGGCCCCGCCCCCCTGATGGTGTATAGCCTCTACTTCCCAAGGGACCTCGAGTGGTTCGTCGAGGTGGTCGACGCGATGGGCTTGGTGGAGGACGACTACCTGGGCGGCTATGGGTCCCGGGGCAGCGGCCAGGTGGCCTTCCGGAACCTCCAGCTCGGCTACAAGATCCCGGAGGGGGAGACGGGAAGCTATCCCGCTGACATCGTCTGGCTGTCGGAGTCCCCCGACCTGGTCCACTTCCGCAGCGCCCTGCCCCGGATGCTGGAGGAGATCGGGTTGCGGATCGAATGGGGAACCCCAACGGGCAACCCCGCATCGTCCCGAACTCGGGGAGAGCGATGGCGGCGTTCCCGGATTCCGTGACTGTCTATCGCCTGAGGCCCCTGACCCGCTTCCTGCGGCTGCGCGTCGCCCAGGGCGAGGAGACCGTGGAGTTCATCCCCTCCGACACGCTGTTCGCCGCCCTCGTGGCGGTGGCGGCGGAGCAGTGGGGCCAGCGGGCCGCCGCGGCCCTGGGGGAGGCGTTCGGGGGGTCAGAGCCGCCCTTCCTGCTGACCGGGGCCTTCCCGGCGCTGCCGCACCTGCGCTTCTTCCCCCGGCCCGCGGCCTGGTCCCCCGGCCCCGGAAAGGCCCTCAAGCGCCTGCGCTGGGTGTCCGAAGGGCTGTTGGCCCGGCTCGCCCGGGGGGAGCCGGTGAAGGACGAGGACCTCTTCCCCTCCGAAGGCGGCGAGGAGCCGGAGCGAACCCTGGCGAAGATCGCCCCGGTGCGGCTGCTGCGGGCAGAACGGTCACAGCTGCCCCGCCCGATGCAGCGGGGCGACCTCGCCGCATGGCGCCTGTGGGACGCCGCCTTCCAGCGGCCGGCGGTGGTGGTCAGCCGGGGCGGGGGCCGGACCTTCCTCTACGACATCGCGATGGCCCGCTACGGCCCTCAGGTTTCGTGGTGGGCGGCGTTCGCCTGGGGGGCGCGCGCGGAGGAGACGGCATGGCCCAGCGGCCCCTCCTGGCGCGGATTGATCGAGAGCGCCCTGAGGGCCCTCGGCGACCGGGGGATCGGCGGGATGCGCAGCCGGGGCGGCGGCGCCTTCCAGCTCGAGCTGGATTCAACGCCCCTCGCCCTGTCGGTGGCGTCCGCCCCCTACGTGGTCACGCTCTCCCGCTACCATCCCCGCGAGGACGAGCTGGAGGCCGGGGCGCTGTCGGACCCTAAGGCGGCCTATCGTTTGGTGACGGTCGGGGGATGGGCGGCGATCCCCGGGCGGCCCGACCAGCCCCGCAGGCCGATCGGGATGGTCGAGGCGGGGGCTGTCCTGCGGGCGGACGGCCGGTTCCCCCTGGGGACTCTGGTGGACGCCCGGCTGAACCCAAAGGATCTAGAGCGGTTCCCCCATCCCCTGTGGCGCTACGGCCTGGCCTTTCCCATCCCCTGGGCGGGCCTTCCCCCGGCGTCCGACCGGTTATCGGAGGGCCAGGCGGGGAAGCCCGAGAGCGATCCGGAGGAGGCAAGCGATGGCCCGGTATCAGTTGCGGATCACCACCCGGAGTGAGGTGCACATCGGCGACGGCCAGGCGCTGCGGCGGGAGTTCGAGTTCACGGTCCACGAGGGCCGCTTCTACCGCCTCAGCGTCCCCCATCTGCTGGCCCGCTACGAGGAAGAGGAGATCCCAGACGATCTGCTGGATCGCCTGACCGACGTGCCCCCGGCCCGCTGGCTGGACCCAGAGGACTTCCGGCGGGCGGACCGGTTCCCCTACATCCTTCCCGGCGATCCGCAGGTCGGCGAGGTGCGGTCCTTCGTCAAGGACCCGCTGTTCCGGCCGTATCTGCCGGGGAGCAGCCTCAAGGGGGCCCTGCGCACGGTGATCCTCTGGGAGATCTGGCGGGAGCGGGGGGAGCGGTTGACGCTCTCGCAGCTGGACCGGCGGCGGGAGTGGGCGGGGCAGCCCATCGAGCGGGCGTGGCTGGGGCGGGATCCCAACCACGACCTGCTGCGGGCCCTGCGGCCCGGGGACAGCCAGCCCGTCCCCGCCTCGACGTCGCTGGTGATCGCGCGGGCGGTGGTGCAGGTGGGGCCGCGCCAGGCCGCTCCGATCTCCGTCGAGGCCCTGCGGCCCGGCATCACCCTGACCGCCACCCTCTCCATCGATGAGCGGCTGTTGGAGATCGGGGAGAGGAAGCTGGGTTGGGAGGGGAAGGGGAAGTTCCTGCGCAGCCTGGCCGCGGTCGCCCGCAACTTCGCCCTGGACCGCATCCGCAAGGAGCAGGCGTGGGCCCAGGCCCACCAGCTCGGGGCGCTGCAGTCCTTTTACGCCGACCTGCGGGCCCGGCTGGACCGGATGCGGGCGGAGAAGCGCCCGGCCTTCCTGCTCCGCGTGGGCTGGGGCGGGGGGTGGGAGAGCAAAACCCTGGGGAAGGAGCCCTTCGACGAGGCGGCCTTCGAGGAGCTGCTGCGGCGCTACATCCGGCCGAAGGGCGACCGCCGCCCCGGGGATCCCTTCCCCCGAAGCCGCCGGGTGGTGGTGGATGGGCAGGGCCGGCCCCTGCGGCCCTTCGGGTGGGTCGAAGTCGAGATGGAGCCTGCATAAGGCCGAAGGAGGGAGGCGATGTCGGACGCGTCCCGGCCGATCCTGTTTACTTTCTTAGGCGCTGGCCGCTACGAGGAGGCGATTTACGAGGTGGACGCCGCGGGGGAACCCTTTGAGCACCGCACGAGGTTCGCGCCGGTCGCCACCGCGAGCTTCCTCCGGCCTCAGGAGGTCCGGCTCTTCCTGACGGAGGGGGCAAAGGGGCAGCACGGAGAGGCGATCGAGCGTGAGCTGCAGGCGCTGTCCATCGCGGTGAGGCCTATCCCTATCCCGGACGGCCGGGGCCTGGCCGAGTGGTGGGGGATCTTCGAGGCCATCGTCCGGGAAGCGAGGGCGACGGAGGGGGTTCCGCTGGCCTTCGACATCACCCACGGCTTCCGACATTTCCCGATCCTGGGCCTCTTGGCGGCTGCCTTTCTCCAGAGCGCTTATCGGGTTGCCCTGGGGGGGATCTTCTACGGGGCCTACGAGATGCGGCGCGCGGGCGGCGAGGGCGAGCCGCCCCGGGTGCCCCTGCTGGACCTCACCCCGATGCTGGAGCTGCTGCAGTGGGCCGTGGCGGCCGACCGGTTCCGCCGGCAGGGGGACGCGCGGGATCTGGCAGAGCTGCTGAAGCGGCTGAAGGGGGAGATCGGGCGCCAGGGGGAGCGGGAGGCCGCGGGCCACCTGAACCATCTGATCAACGGGCTGGAGGGGCTCTCGCTGGCCCTTCTCCTGATCCGCCCCCTCGAGGGGATGACGTCGGCCGCGTGGCTGGGCGGGCGGATGGACGAGGCGGGGGGATCCCTCCGGAACGCGGCGGAGCGGTGGCCGGGGCTGCGCCCCCTGCTGGCGATCTGGGACCAGGCGCAGGCCTTCCGGGAGTTCGCCCTAGAGGATCCGCTGAAACGTCCCGAGGAGTTCCTCCGAACAGGGCTCCGGCTGGCCCGCTGGTATGTCGAGCACGACCTGGGCGTCCAGGCGGTCACGTGGGCGCGGGAGTGGCTGGTCACCTATGCGATGGTGCAGAAGGAGTTCTCGGGGCCGGGCCTGGTCCGGCGGGACGAGCGGGAGGGGGTGGAGCGCAATCTGAACAGCGAGGCCCGCCAGTATCGAGAGGCGGAGGACCGTGGGAGCTACCGGAGCCGATGGTTCCGGGAGGTGCCCGAGGATCGGTGGCGGCAGTTCCTGGAGCTCTGGTTGCAGGCGGCGGACCTGCGCAACGACCTGGACCACGCGGGGATGCGAGAGGAGCCCCGGAAGGCGAGCGACCTGCAGGGCGAGATCCGGAAACTGGTGGAGAAGCTGGAGGCGTTTTATGGGGCGAAGTGATCTCATTAGCTTGGTGTTCCGGGTGCGGCCGGAGGCGGCGGCCCCGCTGCCCCGCTGGCTGGGCCACGCCGTCTATGGGGCGGTCCTGCAGCGGATCGCGGCGCAGGACCCGGGGCTGGCGGCCCGGATCCACCGGGGGGAGGGGCCGGCGGGGCTGACCTGCTCGACCCTCATGGGCCCATGGGAGGGGGAAGGGGTGACGCCGGCGCACGACTACCGGATCCGGGTGACCGCCTATGCGGAGGGGGTGGCGCGGGCGCTGGATCCGGAGGGGGGAGGGCTGTGGGGGGTGGGGGACGTTTTCGAGTTGGCGGGGGCCTGCTTCCGGGTCGAGGAGGTGATCGCCGAGGGGGATCCGTGGGCGGGGCGGGCGAGCTACATGGGGCTGGTGGAGGAGTATCTGAGCCGGCCGAAGCCATGGCCACGGCGGATGCGGCTGCGCTTTGCCTCGCCGACAGCCTTCCGGGACGGGGAGCGGTGGAACCCGCTGCCGCTGCCGGAGGCGGTCTTCGGGCATCTGGTGGAGAAGTGGAACGCCTTCAGCCCGGTGCGGCTGCCGGCGGCCCTGCGGGAGATGGCGGCGGCGCGGATCGCAGTGATGCGCTTCGACCTCTCCAGCCGGACGGCGCGGGCGCCGGAGGGCGGGGTGCGGGTGGGGTGCATTGGGACGGTGACCTATGGGGTGGTGGGGGACGACGGGTATCTGCGGGCGGTGATGGGGCTGTTGGGGACGTTCGCGCGGTATGCCGGGGTGGGGATCCTGACCACGATGGGGATGGGACAGGTGCGGATAGAGGCGGAGGAGGAGCTGGAGGAGAGCTGAGGCGAGCGGCGAGCGGGGCGGGCGGCCTGTGGCGGTGGGAGGGCGAGGGGGGGCGTATGCAGCGCGGACTGGTCATGAGGATCTTCAATCGGCGGCTCAAGAAACTTCCGCGGATCTCCGTAGCGATTTCGGCGACCGGGGGTCCGCGGAGGAGTTTGCAAATGTTATGGAGACCGGGATGATTTGGGGGGTGGGAGCGAAGTTGAACAGACATGAAATTCCAACAACGATCATCTGGAAAGGTATATATCCTGGATTTCTGCAGATACTTCCGCGGACCCCTGAGGGTCCCGTTGGCCCCACAGGGTTTAGAATCCCTTGACAAAAATTCAGGAACGGGCATAATTGAAAATAGGTTCCGGTCGGAAAGAAGAGCTGATCGCCCTAAACGAAGGCGCGATCTGAAATAGCAGGGAAAGCAGCAAAGCCGTGGTGGCATTGAAACCGGGACGTTGAGCGAGAGATTCAACGCAGGGGCGGGGGAAAGCAGCAAAGCCGTGGTGGCATTGAAACACGGGTTATAT
>NZ_JANWXB010000253.1 GCF_025055495.1 Thermoflexus sp.
CCAAATGAAAAATGGACAAAACACCAATGCTTGTCGCGATCACCTTTGCGATATTCTCCAGGTCAATGCGCAGACCTTTCCGCCGCATACGAGCAGCGCATCTGTGTCCTCCCCTGCCGGTTATCCGCTCAGAAGATCCCATCCCAGCAAGAGGGCAGCGGACCAGGTGAAGTCCCCGATGCCCAACCCTTCCCCGGTTCGAGGATCGTAATACTCGTGGAACCCGGATTGGGCGATCAGCGCCAGCGTATGCCGATGGATTTCCTCGGCGAGCTCGTGGAAGCCATAGCGGGCCAAGCCGTGAGCGATGAGGGCGTTCAGGTTGATCCAGATCGGGCCCCTCCAGTATCGCCGGGGCTCCCAGCCGGGATCGGCCTTGCTGACGGTCGGGACCAGATAGCGTGTTCCCCCGTTCGGGGCGAAGGCCTTCGGATTCCGCAGATGACGATCCACCATCTCCTTCGCCTGATCCGGCGTGGCCAGACCGGCGTAAAGGGCCACGAGCCCGCCGGCTGCGATCACCGGGATGCGGCGATCTGTCCCGCAATCCCAATCCAGGAAAAATCCAATCTCGGGATCCCATAGCCGGGTTTGAAAAGCCGCCCGGCTTCGTTCCAGCCATTCCTCGATTTCACCGGTCGGCTCCCCCAGCGCTTGGGCCATGACGAACAGGGCCTCCTCCGAGCGATGGCGAAGCGCATTGAACAGGACGTCGTAAACGCGGAAGGGAGAGCTTCGCACGCTGCTTTCCCCATATCGGTGGGACCGCAGATGGAGGATCAGGGCGAGGAAGCGATCATACTCGATGGAGCGGGGCCGTTGTTCCTCATGGACCCAATGGACATCGGCCCGCTGATAGGGAGGGAGGCCTTCCGTCTGGACCCGGGATAGGGGCGCATCCCAAAGCGGGCTGTTATCCATGCCGGATTCCCATGGGTGCACGATGCGGCTTAAACCGATCCCCTCAGGATCCCGAGCGGTGTGCAGCCAGCGATGATAGGCCCTCAGGGCAGGGAAGGCCTCCCGGGCGAAGGCCGATGCCCGTTGGCGATCCGGATCATGCTGGAACAATATCTGGATCACGAAACCCAGAACCGGCGGCTGGGTAATGCCGGAAGTGGGGAGATCGGTTGGTGCCTCCGGCGCGAGGTCCGAGCGCCAAAGGTCGGCCCCCGGGAAATAGGCGCTGGGCCATCCGTAGAACACCACGTGAGGAAGCATCCCGTTGCGCCACTGCCCCCGCAGGGCGGCGCGGACCTCCCGGTAGGCGCGTTCGAAGTCGCCCAGGGCCGCCCAGCCGAGGGCGGTGAACCCCGCATCCCAGAGCCAGAGGTGCGGATACTGGCGGGGGGATGGAGCGGTGAACTCCCCTCGATCGTTTCGTCGCAACACTTCGGCGGCGGCTTTTCGCAGGGGATCGATCTCAATCATGGAGCCTCCTCATCTATGGATTCGAGCGTTATCCCGGCCAGCGGGCTCGATCGCGAGAGGCCATCGCCCTCCAGGCTGGCTTCCGTTCATCTGGAGGTGTTGGACAATTTTAAGTGATGATCGGTGATGAAGGGGATCGAAGTTCGTGAAGGAGGACCTACCCGATGGCCCTGTAGGGGCTAAAGCTTTTTCGCCCCTACAGGGCCGACCGAGGGGAACCAACGCATATTGACCACTACCCATCTGGATCCCCTCAGGCAGGAGGAGCTTGGGTTTGCTTATGGTCCCGGAACGATCCGGAGGATCCGGTCATCTCCCGATCGAGGTTGCCCTCGGCCGTCTCGGTTGCTGGTGGTGAAATAGAGGGCGCCATCAGGCCCCATCACCACGTCGCGGATGCGCCCGAATTCCCCCCGGAAGAGCTCTTCGTGGAAGACGACCGAGGTTCCATCGGGTCCCAGGACGACGTGGTGGAGGTGCTGCCCGCGCAACGTCGCGAAAAACAGATGATCCTTCCAGGGCACCAGGCGATCGCCCGTAACGAAAGCCATGCCCGCCGGCGCCCACGTGGATTCTTCTCCGCTGTAAAGGATGGGATCGATGAAGCGAGGGTCTCCGGCAATCCCGGTCACCCGGGGCCATCCGTAGTTGCCCCCCGGCCGGATGAGATTCAGTTCGTCCCGACAGCACAATCCCATCTCACCCGTAGGGCCGTGCTCCGTGCTGTAGAGCTGACCGGTTGTGGGATGCCATGCCAAGCCCTGGGGGTTGCGATGGCCGTAGGAATATACATAGGAGCCCGGGAAGGGGTTGTCAGGGGGGATTGTCCCATCGGGGTTTAACCGAAGGATCTTCCCGGCCAGGCTATCCAGTTGCTGGGCGAGATTTCGTTGGGCCGCGTCGCCGGTGGTCGCATAGAGCTTGCCATCCGGCCCAAAGGCCAGGCGTCCGCCGTTGTGGATGTTCGCGCCGGGGATGTTGTCGACGAGGACCATCTCCTCCCCCGCCGTGTTCCCGCGCAGGGTCAGCCGGGAGATCCGGTTGCGGAGGGCGCCGCCCGACCGATAGGTATACATCACATAGAGTTGGCCGTTCTGAGCGAAGTTCGGATCCAGCGCCAGGCCCATCAGCCCTCCCTCCCCGGTCGCGGCCACTGGAAGCACAGCGACCGGTTCGGGGCGAAGCTGCCCGTTTTCGATCACCCGGATCCGTCCCGGCCGTTCGGTGACGAAGATCCGGCCGTCCGGCGCAAAGGCCAGCGCCCATGGCACCTCCAGCCCGGCGGCTACCACCTCCACCCGGGGCTGGAATGTCAAGGGAGAGGTGGAAGGAGTTGTCTCCGGAATGGGCAGCGCAGGCGCCGCCGTCGGGGTCCGCGGTGGAGAGGGCGTGGGCGATCCGCCCGGGGTGGCTATCCCCGGGGTGGGCGAGATGGGCGCCGCGGGGGGAGGCGATGCAGGCCCCCGGCCGCAGGCGTTGAAGAGAAACAGCATGAGACCCGTGAAGAGCAGCTTGCGCATGAGGAACCTCCCCCGATTTCGATTCTGTGAGTTCGCGCCGCTTGCGGAAATCAGGCGGGATCATTTTGTGTTGTTGATTCCTGCTTTGTCCATTTTTCACTTGGGGGGTTTCGTGGGTGGTGCGGGGAGCCAAAGGCCCCCGCACTGCCCACGAAAGATGTTTGGGGGGCCACGGCCTTCCGGACTCGCTTCGATTCCTCAAATCCCCAGTTGATAACCGGACAAAGCATTACGCTTTTCTCTACGCAACTCCCAGGTTAGAATAACGGATGTCTGGCAGGCGATTGCCGGGGTTGCTCCAGTGCGTGTTGATTATTCTACCTGCGGAATTTCTTATAGAGTGTGGGCCACCGAAGGCGGCCCGCACTCTACGAAAAACAGATTTCCCCCTCTCCGTGGGGCAAAGGCCGCACGGAGAGGATCACAACGCGGAGGCCAGCAGACGGATGAAAGGGCAACGAGAGGAGGCCTGGATGGCGATCCGACTGGATCTGGGAACCATCACCGATGAGGACTTGCTCCGGCTTTCAGAGCGTAACCCGGGTTATCAATTTGAGCGCACCGCGGACGGGAGGTTGCTGGTGACGCCAACCGGCATGGAAAGCGGACGTCGTAGCCTGGAAATTGCTTACCAGCTCAAACGATGGAACGAGCAGACGGGCCTCGGCATCGTCTTTGATTCCTCGGCTGGCTTTCGCCTTCCGGATGGCTCCCTGTTTTCGCCGGATGCCTCCTGGATTCCAAAGGAACGGTGGGAGGCATTGAGGCCCGAGGAGCGCGAAAAATTCGGCGCTTTTTGCCCGGATGCGGTCTTCGAGGTGCTTTCCTCCTCTCAGGTCCTGGAAGAGTTGCGGGAGAAGATGCGCGTCTATATCCGAAACGGCGCGCGGATCGCGGTGCTGATCGATCCTTATGCCAGGGTTGTGGAGATCTACCGGCCGGGCCAGGATCCAGAGCTCCATCGCGCTCCAGCGCATGTATCCCTCAGTCCCGAACTGCCAGACTTTGCCCTGGATCTCCGCCCCATTTTTGAGGGCTGAATTCTCCGAAAAACTTCGGGGCCATGGTCGCGCTGGATCCCCGATGGCTCCCTGACGGTCGATCATGGCCGGGTGGCCTTTCACGGGGTCGCTCCTGAACTTGCCTCATCTATCGCCCGCGGCAGGCGGATGGTGAACGTGCTTCCCCTCCCGACTTGGCTCTCCACCTCAATGGTTCCTCCCATGGCTTCCACCAGCGCCCGGGCGATCGAGAGCCCCAATCCTGCTCCGCTGCCCGTGCGGGCTGGATCCCCACGAAAGAAGCGCTCGAAAATGTGCGGCAGGATCTCCGGTGGAATGCCCGGCCCCGTGTCCTGCACGTCCAGTGCGATGAACGTCTCTCCGGCCTGAGCCCGCAAGGTAATCCGCCCACCCGACGGCGTATATCGGATGGCGTTGTCGATCAGGATGAGCAACACCTGTTTCAGGAGATCCGGGTCAGCCAGGGCGCTGGCTTCCGGCGCTTCCGGGGTCTCGATGGTCTGTCCACGGGCGAGCCGGCGGGCCTGGCGCCCCAGTTCGGACAGAAACGGACGGAGCGGAACCGGCTCCCGCCGCGGGGCCTGGCCGGCCTCTGCGCGGGCCAGGGCCAGCAGATCGTTGACCAGACGGATCAGGCGATCGCATTCCGCGATCAGGTCCTCCAGCACCTCTCGCTGATCCTGGGGCGGGATGGGGGGCTCCCGGCGCAGCAGCTCCAGATTGCCGCGCATCGTGGTCAGCGGCGTCCGCAGTTCATGGGAGGCATCCGCCACAAAGCGGCGCTGGGCCTGGAAGGCGTGTTCCAGCTGCACGTAAGCGGCCTGAAGCTCCTCTAACATGGCGTTGAACGTCCGGGCCAGTTCCCCGATTTCATCCGATGGCCCGGAATAGGGAACCCGCTGGCCGAAATCCCGAAGCCGCCCGATGGCCCGCGCGGTCTGAGTGATCTGGTGGATCGGGCGCAGGGCCATCCCAGCCAGCAGCCATCCGGAGGCGAAGGCGGCGGCCAGGGCGGCCAGGCTGCCCGCGAGGAGGATCCTCTCCAGGGTTCCCTGGGCCTGATCGTAATCGGCCAGGGAACGGCCGAGCTGCAACACCCCCCGTATTTGCCCATCCTGGCGAACGGGAAGGCTGTAAACGAGCAGGCGTCCGTTTTCTGTGTCGGCCACTTCGACCCAGGTTCGACCCTGCCGGATCGCGGCCAGGCCTGCCAGGCTGAGGGGGAGTTCGGCCCCTTCGAGGTTGGCCGTGCGATCCAGGATCTCGCCATCGGGCCTTCGGGTTTGCACATAGGTCTCCGGAGCGGCCAGCTTCCGGGCTGGGTTATCAATGGCCTCCAGCTGAAAGCGAGGGGAAGCCATGAGCCGCTGGGCTTCATCCGCCAGGGCATCTTCCAGAACGCGCAGGGTCAGCCGGGCCTGGATCCAGTAAACGGTAAGCCCGAGGGCCAGGAGGGTGAAGGCCAGGATCCCGCTGTAAAGGAGGGTGAGGCGCAGGCGGACCGACATCTCAGGCCTCTCGCAGCACATACCCGATGCCGCGGACCGTATGGATCAGGCGCGGCTCACCCTCTGCTTCTGTCTTCCGCCGCAGGTAGCCGATGTAAACCTCAAGGACGTTCTCATCGCCTCGGAAGTCATAGCCCCACACCTCCTCCAGGATCCGCTGGCGGGGAAGGACCTGACGGGGGTGACGCATGAAGAAGGCCAGGAGCTCGAACTCCCGGGGCGTGAGGGAAAGCGGGCGGGATCCGCGCCGTGCCTCCCGGGTTATGGGATCCAGGTAGAGGTCCGCGTAGGTCAGAGGCTGCTCCGGACGAGAGGCGCCAGCGCGTCGCAACAGCGCCCGGATGCGGGCCAGCAACTCCACAGGGGCGAAGGGTTTCACTAAGTAATCGTCTGCCCCGCTATCCAGACCTTCGACCCGATCCTCCACCGCATCCTTGGCGGTCAGCATCAGAATGGGGGTGGAATCCCCCGCCGCGCGCAGGCGAGCCGCTACCTCCACGCCGCTTAGCCCGGGCAGCAACCAGTCCAGGACAATGAGATCGGGCGGCTGCTCCTGAAGCCGGGCCAGGGCCTCCAGGCCGCTCGTAGCGGTGAGCACCCGATAGCCCTCGTAGATCAATGTGCGCCGGAGCATATGGAGCAGCTTCTCATCATCATCCACGATCAGGATGAGCGGCATCTGTCCTCCTTTTCCGCTCTCCCCGAGGCCCAACGGGCCTCGGGGAGGGGCTCGGTGCGCTGTGCCCTTACCTGTGTGAGCAGGTGAGGCCGCCTTCGGTGGCCTTGCCCGCCCGAAAGTCCCTACGAAAGCGCGGTAAGGAAACCTCACCCGATGGGGAAGGGGCCATTCGCTTCCCCCTTTCGGTCTGGTCGTCTGAGTTTCAAAAATGTATCGCCGTCAGCGAGAAGGGATCGCAAGGGGAGTTATCCCATAACAACCTGAGAGCCCGCTGAGAAAGAGACCCGGGTCCGCCTTTTCTCCCCTTTCCCACAACCCGGAGGGCGGTGGGGAGGGGGAGAAGCGAGCGCTTGCTGCTGTGAGCGGATCTCTTAACGTTTTCTCAGGATGATCCGCGATGATGTCCTTCAAAAGCCGATGGCTTCCGATTGCCCTCTATAGAAGTTGCGCCGTTGGGAGCAGGCCTGATGGAGTGGCCCCATCCCTCATGGATCCTCCCTTCTCGCGACCCAGAAGGCCATAGGGCTTTGTCCAGTTCTCAACGGGGGATTTGAGGGATCGAAGCCCGTCCGGAAGGCCCCCGCACCACCCCCGAAACCCCCAAATGAAGGAATAGAGTGGGGGGAGAAAAGCCTTCCTGAGGAAGCGAACGGCGTAACTTCTATTATGTGATGGAATCTTTCAAGGGTGGATGGGGCCGCTAAAGGCGGCCCCTCTCTCCAGAAGCTCTCGGAGGTGGATGGGCGGATTTGCCCGGAGTCTGGATTCAAGCGAGCAGCCCGCGCCACCTGGATCCCAGCTCAGGAGGGATGGCATGAGTTTATGGAGGATAACGCTCTGGTTCGTTGCATGGATCGGCCTGATGATGGGGATTGCAGGTTGTGGGCGCTCACGAGGGGCTGCCCCTGCCACAGCAACTCCTACGGTGACGATGACGCCAGCGCCCACCGCGACGTCCACCCCGATCCCGACCCCGACCATCACGCCATCGCCCACCCCGCATCCGCTGGTGGAATATACCATCGAAGCGATGCGGCGGCGGATCTATCCCGGCGGGAAGATCGAGATCCGCGCGGTGGTCACCCGGACGGAGGCTTACACCCGCTATCTCATCGCCTATCCCAGCGACGGGTTGACCATCACTGGCGTGATGCAGGTTCCCCATGGCCGGGGGCCTTTCCCGGTGATCATCCTCAATCACGGTTACATTCCGCCCAGCCGTTACGTGCCGGGCTCTGACACCTGGCGGCCGGCGGATTATCTGGCCCGCCGGGGCTATATCACCCTAGCGCCGGATTTCCGGGGATGGGCCGGGTCTGACTCCGGGCCGGATTTCTTCCGGATGGGTCTGGTGATCGATGCGCTGAATCTGATCAGCTCCATCCCCTCGATCCCCCAGGCCGATCCCAAGCGGGTCGGCATGTGGGGCCACAGCATGGGAGGCGGGGTGACCACCCGGGCCCTTGTGATCGACCCGCGGATCCGCGCCGCGGTCCTCTACGCCCCGGTCAGCGCGGATCTGGTGAATACCCGGCGGTGGCTTGGAGGGTTTCGAACCATCGAGGATCCGTTCCTGGCTCAGGCCTACGCAGACGCGCGCAGTGATCCGGCGTTCCTGCGTCAGGTTTCCCCAATTTATTATTTCCATTATGTAAGCGCCCCGGTGCAGATCCATCAGGGGACGGCCGACACCACCACGCCACCGGAATGGGCCCAGGCGATCCGCGATGCGCTGGTCGCGGCCGGCAAGGACGTGGAGTATTTCGAGTATCCGGGCCAAGGCCACGCCTTCCAGGGGCAGGCCTGGACCCTTTTCCTGCGGCGGATGACCTCGTTTTTCGATCAGCACCTGAAGGGCTCCCGATAGATCCAAGCGCCAGGGTGTCTCTCCGCTGGGCAAGAATCCCTCTCTATACCTCCAAGGGCCATGGGGAGGGATTTGATCTTTGGGGCCAACGACTGCTTTGTCCATCCTGGATTTGAGGGTTTGGGGGCGGGGCTGGGGAGCCGAAGCCCCCAGCCCTGTCCCCAAAAGATTTTTTCTCCACGGTCCAAAGGGCTGTAGGGAGGGGTTACTGTCCTCTCGACGGGCCTCGGTTCTCTCAATCTCCAATTCATAACGGGTCAACGCACGGCCTCCCGTCGCGCCAGTTCGTGACCCATCATCGCCAGCCCTGTTCCATCCTCCCCCATACGCCAGAGCACCTTTAGGATCTGCTCCATCTCCCGGGCCGAATTACGCACGGTTTTTGATCGATTTTGATTGATACTTGACATTTTGATCGAAAACGATTAAAATGCAACAAGGAGGTGCTCATGCAGGCGGCGCGGCGAGAACAGATCCTCCAGATCCTGAGCGAACGGTCCTTCGCGACGGCGGAGGAGCTGGCCCGGCTGACGGGCGCTTCGCTGCCGACGATCCGCCGGGATCTTCAGGCGCTGGCCGAGGAGGGGCTGATCGTTCGCACGCGGGGCGGAGCATCCCTGGGCACTCCGGGGATCGGTCATGAGATCCCGTATCTGACCCGTGCCCGAGTGAAGCTTCCGGAGAAGCGGGCCATTGCCCGGGCGGCGCTGGATTTCATTCGGGAGGGCGATGTCATCGCCCTGGATGTCGGCTCCACCACTTTTGAACTGGCTCGCCTTCTGCGTCCTCGTCGGAACCTCACGGTGTTTACGGCTTCTGTCCCCATCGCCCAGTTGCTGGCGAACACGGAGATCTCCATTTTCCTGTTGGGTGGCCAGTTACGCAAGAAGGAGCTTTCCATCGTTGGCCCCCTGGCGTTGCGGATGGCGGCCCAGTTTTACTATGACCGGTTCTTTATGGGGGTGGCCGGTCTGGATTCGGAGGCGGGGTGCACGGATTTCAGCCTGGACGATGTGGAGGTGAAGAAAGTCTTCCTGGAGCGTTCGCGGGAGATCATTGTGCTGGCGGATCACACCAAGTTGGGCCATGTCTCGTTCACCGCCATCTGCCCTGTTCAGCGCGTGCATCGGGTGATCACCGATGCAGGGGCGGATCCGCGGATGATCGATCGGTTGCGGGAGCTGGGGGTTGAGGTGCGGCTGGCGCCGGTTACGGAGGATCGGCGCGAGGAACGTCAGGCCTCCTCAGCCCGAAGGGCTTAGAACCGATTCGTGACGCTTATCCCTCACCACAGGAGCGATCTGGATGTCCTGGCTGCGGGATGTCTTCGGGGTCTCCAAGCCGGTGATCGGGATGGTGCATCTTCCGGCCCTCCCGGGTTCCCCCTTATACGATGCGGGGAAGGGAATGGAGGGGATCCTGGAATGGGCCCGGCGAGATTTACATGCGCTTCAAGACGGTGGGATCGATGCGGTGATGTTCTGCAATGAGAACGATCGTCCTTATACCCTGCGAGCGGATCCTGCAACGGTGGCCGCGATGGCGGCGATCGTGGGGCGATTGCGCGCGGAGATCCGGGTGCCCTTTGGGGTCGACATCCTGTGGGATCCTTTCGCTGCCCTCGCTGTCGCCCAGGCAACAGGCGCTCAGTTCGTTCGGGAGGTGTTTACGGGCGTTTACGCCAGCGATATGGGGTTCTGGAGCCCCGCGGTTGGGGAGGTTCTGCGTTATCGACGGGCTATTGGGGCCGAGGGGGTGCGGTTGTTGTTCAACATCAACGCCGAGTTTGCGGCCCCGTTGGGGAGCCGGCCGCTGGCGGAGGTGGCCCGATCGGTGGCCTTCTCCAGCCTGCCGGATGGCCTTTGCGTCTCCGGGCCGATGACCAGCGTGCCCGTGCGGGCGGAGGACTTGCGGGCGGTGAAAGAGGCGGTAGGGTCGCTTCCGGTCTTCATCAACACGGGGGCCCGGCACGACAACATCGAGGAGCTGCTGCCCTTTGCGGACGGTGTGATCGTGGGCTCCAGCCTGAAGGTAGATGGGATTACCTGGAACCCAGTGGACCCGGAGCGCGTGCGGTCGTTTATGGCGATCGTGCGACGGCTTCGGGCGGAGGCGTAAGGCGAGATGGCGCGGGTTGAAGTCGAAGGTTTGACCAAGCGCTTCGGCCGCGTGGTGGCTGTTCAGGACTTCGACCTGGAGGTGAGGGAAGGGGAGCTGGTCTCCCTTCTTGGGCCGTCGGGCTGTGGGAAAACCACGGTTCTTCGCTGCATTGCCGGTTTCGAACGGCCGGATGCAGGTCATATCGTTGTAGACGGCCAAGTGCTGAATGATGTGCCTCCCGAGCGTCGAAACATCGGCATGGTTTTCCAGACTTATGCGCTTTTCCCGCACATGACCGTAGCGGAAAACATCGCCTTTTCCCTGATGATCCGGGGTCGTCCCCGAGAGGAACGAGAGCGCGTGGCGAAGGAAATGCTGGAGCTGGTCCATCTGGAGGGCATGGAGGATCGCTATCCTCACCAACTCTCCGGTGGCCAACGACAGCGGGTGGCGCTGGCCCGCGCTCTGGCGATGCGACCTAAAGTCCTGCTCCTTGACGAACCCCTCTCCGCTCTGGACGCCAAGATCCGGGAGGAATTGCGGGGGGAAATCCGGCGCATTCAGAAGACCCTGGGGATTACCACTCTTTACGTTACTCATGATCAGGAGGAAGCGCTGGCGCTTTCCGATCGAGTGGTGGTGATGAACATGGGGCGTATTGAGCAAGTGGGAACTCCGGCGGAGATTTACAACGCCCCACGAACTCCTTTCGTGGCGAGGTTCGTGGGGACGATGAATCTTCTGCCCGGTCGGTTAGAATCGGGGGGGCGTTTTCTCTGGAGGGAGATGGAATTTCGAATTGGGATGGGCGCGGAGACCTATGGAAACCGCGAAGCATATCTGGCCCTTCGCCCCGAGCGCCTGAAAGTCGCCTTAACCCTGGAGCAGATCCCGCCGGATCACAATCGGATACCTGGGCGTGTGGAGTGGGTGACGTTCCTAGGGCCTATCGGTCGTCTAACAGTGCGAAGCAATGGGGAGCTATTGCTGGTGGATCTTCCTTCCGATGAGGCCGTTCGCTTCCCAGGCGGCTCGTCGATTTGGATTCATTTTCATCCCGAATCCGCCCATTTGGTGCCAAAGGAGTCTTAGTGTCTATGATCGCCTTTGGCTTTAAGGGACCGGATGCAGCGCAAGCCGGCAATCTGGAGAGTTGGCTTTCGGATCTGCGAACTGCGGGCTTTTCCTGGATGGAGATCCGTGCCCCGGAAGAGCGGGATCCTGCCTGGGAAGCCCGCCTACAGGAATGGCGGGAGCGAGACGGATGGTCCCTGGCTGTGCATGCGCGTTTCTTCGGCGTCAATCTTTCCAGCCCGAACCCCCGGGTGCGTCGGGCTGCTGTCGAGGTGGCCCTTGAAGATCTGATGTTCGCCTCACGGATCGGCGCCAAACGGTTGAATGTGCATGCGGGGGATGTGAACTGGTATGACATTCCACCGCCTGATCATTCAGCTCATGCCTCTATGGTTCATGAGCTCAATCGGTTACGCGCTCAACACCTGGCAGCAGCTGCCATTTCTATCGCGGAGATTGGGGAGGCAGCTCGAGAAATGGATATAGAGGTTGTCGTTGAAAACCTTTATAAGCCATGGGAATTGCTGCGCACGCCGGAGGAAACCCGCGATTTCTTCGAGCGGCTGGAGCCACGGATTGGTTTCACGCTGGACGTCGGCCATGCCCGTATAGCGGGCTGCTCGCCCATCGCCTTCATGGAAGCTTTGAACCGTCGGGTTCGCCATATACATCTTCATTGGAATGATGGGCTTTTTGACACTCACGATTTCCCGGATCTCTCTGAACCGGATCTCCGGGAGCTCGTTCGGGCCAGCGCGCAGTTCAGCCCTCAAGTCCTGCTGGTGATTGAAATTCTCCCCGGATCGTCGAATGGAAGGATCGAGCCGTTTTGCGAATGGCCCGCGCAGGCCTATGCGGTTCTCCGGGAGAAGATGTGAAAGAGATTTAACATAGCCTTTAATTAGTATTTACTCGGATTTTGAAGACGATTTGTGGCTTGAGTATATAAAAAATCAGGCCCTAATCTTCTCATAATGGAGGTTGCTATGCGCTCTAAAGGGTTAGCTGGGTTAATGATTGTGATGCTGTTGCTGGCGGCCTGCGCGCCGGCCGCCACGCCCACCCCGACGGCGGCACCTCCAGCCCCGCCGACGCCAGCCCCGGCCACCCCCACGCCGGTTCCGCCCACTCCGACAAAGACGCTGGAGCAGATGACTTTTGAGGAGCGGATCGCCTTCCTGGCCGAGAAGGCGAAGGCGGAGGGGGGTGTGATCAACTCCTACGGCATGCCGGAGATCTGGGCGAACTACGGGGGCATCTTCGCTGAGTTCAAGAAGCGCTTTGGGATCACCCAGCAGGACATCGATATGGGCAGCGCGGTCGTTCTGGCCCGGATGACGGAGGAAAACGCAAGCAAGAACGATATCGCCGATCTCAAGCCAGCGTTTGCGGCGGAGCTGGCCAAGCGAGGGCTGACGGCGGATTACAAGGTCTCGTGCTGGGATAAGCTCCCTGAGGGTCAGAAGGGCCAGGATCCGAAGACGGGTTCTGTGTGGTATGTCGGCTACAAGGGGACGCTGGGTTGGATCGTCAACACAAACCTGATTAAGAAGGTCCCGCGCACTTGGAAGGAGCTGGAGAACCCTGAATACAAGAACATGATCGGCTATCTGGACCCGCGGGCCACGGGCACCGGCGTGAACACCGTGGAGGCCGCGGCCTACGCGGTCAGCGGCGACCCGTATAACTACAAGGCCGGGGCGGAGTTCCTGGGCCGGCTGCATAAGATGGGCTTGGTGGCCAGTGTGGATCCCAAAGTCACTGTGGACAAGTTCCAGCGTGGCGAGATCGGAATCCTGATTAACTTCGACTACAACCTGCTGAAGTGGAAGGAGGAGCTGGGCGTCCCCAGCGAGGTGGTGATCCCGGCGGACGGGACCATTGCCAGCGGGGGCGGCGTGATCATCGCCAAGAACGCCCCGCATCCCCACACGGCCCGGCTGTTTATGGAGTTCCTGCTCTGTGGGGATGGCCAGAAACTCTACGCCCAAGGCTTCGTCACGCCGATCCGCCCGGACGTGGAGCTCCCGCCGGAGGTGGCAGCGAAGTTCCCGCCCAAGGAGGCTTACGCCAAGGTGGTGATGATCGATTATGAAAAAGATGCTGCCATCTCGGAGGATTTGAAGAAGGCGTGGGCGGAGGCGACCGGAGCTCAATGAGCGAGCGGATCGGGGGAGGGGAGCACAGTCTCCTCTCCCCCTTTCTTTCCTCTTTCCGCCCTAACTGGCAGTGTTTGATGACGACCGGATTGGGCTGGGCTACCGGAATGGCATCTCATCTCCAACGCTCCAAGGGCCTCTGGGAGACGGAATGAATCCAGGGGGTTGCCGTTCCGCAAGAAGGCCCTATCCGCTCTGATAGGAGCACGATCTTCCTCCGGATCGAGGTGGTTGGAGGTCGACATGCCAGACACCGTTACGGTCGTGCGCAAACCAGCGGCGCGCTGGGAGGTCTGGCGGCTTACGGTCTTCTTACGGATGGAGGTGTTATTGCTTCTCCCATTCCTTGTTTTTATTGGCCTTTTCGAGATTTATCCCTTAGTCAACATGGCCATACGAAGCCTGTTCGATCAGAACGGTGTGTTTACTATTCAAAATTACGTGAATGTATTTACAGAGTCTCGATTCCGGGTAGCGATTCGAAACAGCCTTCTGTTTGCCTCGGCCGCGAGCCTGGTGGGAGGGATTGGAGGGACCTTTGTCGCCGCCCTGGCTGTTCGGTTGCCTCCGCGCTGGCGCAACTTCCTGCTATCCCTGTATGCGCTTCCGATGACCCTCTCAGGACTGGTGGTCGCGTTTGCTTTCATTGTCTTGTTGGGCCGCAATGGGGTGCTGAATCTGATCGTCCGCCGGATCTTCGATCTTCCTCCAACCGTGTATTTCAACCTGTATGACTGGCCCGGCATTGTGATGGTTTACGCCTTCTTTCAGATCCCTCTGATGACCTTGAGCATGGCTGCGGTGTTCGAGAACTTAGACCCCAGCCTGATCGAGGCCGCTCGCAATCTGGGGGCGCGTCCATGGCAGGTCTGGCGCTATGTGGTGATCCCTGTGCTCCTGCCGGGCTTCTTGGCTGGAATGAGCATTCAATTCGCTGGGATGATGGGCGCTTTCGGAACGGTGCTGGCGCTGGTGGGGATGGCGAAGAATCTGCTTTCCCTTCAGATTTATTCTCACGCCTCGGAGTCCACCTATAACCTGCCTCAAGCGGGAGCCTTGGCTATAGTGCTGATCACGATCACAGCAACTGCCCTGGCCCTGCTCAGCTGGGGTGCCCGGAGGCTGGCCAGGAGGGGGACATGATCCGGTGGATTCTGTTCATATTCCTGGTGCTCTATATCGTCGTGCCCATGCTCATGCCGGTGATTTTCTCCTTCAGCGTGTTCTGGCAAGACATCCTGCCCCAGGGATTCACATTGCGCTGGTATGAAGCGATCCTCACGCGTCCGGCGAATTATGAGGCCCTGATGGTCTCGTTAATCGTGGCCTCCAGCGCTGTTCTTTTAAACATCTTGATCGCTGTCCCGGCGGCCTATGCTTTGAATCGGATGGGGTCCAAATGGGGTCAGCGCCTGCGTGAAGGGGCGATGATCCTCCCGCTGGTGTTCCCGCCGCTGGTGGTGGGCACGGCGCTCCTGCAGGCCTTTGCCCGTCCTCCTCTGGCCCTGACCGGGACGCTCTGGATGGTCATCATCGCCCATACCATCCTGGGTTTTCCATTCATGTTTCGCATCGTCCTGGCTGCTTTTCAGACGATTGATGAGCGCACCTTGAGCGAGGCAGCGGCCAGCTTAGGAGCTAACCTCTGGCAGCGAATGCGTTACGTGCTGATCCCCAATGTCCTGCCGGGTATTCTTTCCGGTGCTCTTCTGGTTTTCGCGATCAGCATGGGGGAATTTGAGGTGACCTCGATGGTGGCCGGGTTCACAGCCCAGACGCTCCCCTTGCGCCTCTTCCAGCAGATCCGGAACGATATGCGGGTGGCCTCAGCGATCACCGCCTTCCTCATCTATGTGTCTTTCCTTTCATTCATTTTGATGAGTTATCTGGGAACCCGAATGCGTCGCCTGCGAGCCGTATAAAGATTTTTGCGCTTCGCCGGGGGATGAGATCTCAAACCAGCCGTTCTCATAGCCCGTTTGAAGTGCCAGGTTCGTTCTCCATTCGCTCGAAAGGAGGTGGAAGATGTTCCGCCGAATTGTTTGGCTAATTGTCGCGCTGGGGATGCTGGGGTTCGGGTTGAGCGGATGCCAGCCGGCCGCCCCTGCTCCGGTTACCCTCACGGTGATCATGGAGCAGGTGCCGGACACGGACGTCATCCGCAAGCTGCTCCCGGAGTTCGAGAAGGAGAACCCGGGGATCAAAATCAACATCGATGCGATGCCCTACGACGCCATGCGTGATAAGATCCTGGCCTCCTTCATGGCTCCGAAAGCGACCTACGACGTGATCATCGTGGACAATCCTTGGATGGACGAGTTCGTGGCCGGCAACTTCCTGGAGCCGCTGGATGATCGCATCCGGGCGGTGACGGGCTACGACTTCGAGGACTTCGTGAAGCCGCTGCGGGACATTGGGGTGGTGGGAGGGAAGATCTACGGCGTTCCCTTCTACAACTACGCCCTGGGCCTGATCGTGCGTCAGGATCTTTTCGATGACCCCACCTACCGGGAGGCCCACCAGAAGAAATTCGGCACGCCGCTGGCGCCGCCAACGACTCTGGAGGATTACGTCCGCATCGCTCAGTTCTTCAAAGAGCAGAGCGGCGGGAAGATCTACGGGGCGGCAATGCAGCCCCAGCGAGGCTATAAGGTTTTCGAGGAGTGGAAGAACTGGCTCTACGCGGCCGGAGGGGATCTCCTGGACGATCAGGGCAACGTGATCATCGACCGGCCGGAAGCGGTGCGTGCTCTGGAGCTCTACATCGAGAC
>NZ_JANWXB010000265.1 GCF_025055495.1 Thermoflexus sp.
CCCAGCGGCGCTGGATCGGGATAGCCCCTCCAGGGCGGTATCCTCAGGACCTCCACGACGGGCCCTCCCAGCCCTCGAGGCCCGCGCTCTGGCGTGGGGTTCCCCTGAGGACGTGTCCCCTTCTTCGGGTTTCCAGATATGCGAGATGGATGAGTTACGCGGTTCGTTTCCTCCTGGGAGCTTTGATCTCCCTTTCCCTTTTGTCCATCGTCCGTGGCTTAAAGGGCTATAGCGATAGGAGATCTAAAGAACGATAAGGCTGTCCCACCCAGCCCTACGGGCTTCCGACCGGCGCAACCCCTATAGATATACAATAGCCCGCCCTGGTGGGGCGGGCTTTCCTGATGGGCGGTAGAGGACTCGAACCTCTGACCTCCGCGTTGTCAACACGGCGCTCTCACCACCTGAGCTAACCGCCCATCCCATAAAAGATTATATCGAAAAAAGGAACGGACGGCAAGGATCACGCCTGCGGCTCCCGAGCTCATGTCACCCTTCAGGAACGCCTTCGCCCAGAGGATGCTACGCGCAGTGCATAGAGTGGCGCTTTCTTGTAACGGATCACCCTTTCTATTCCCAGGTGTTTGTGGGTGGGCGAGGCCGCCAGTCCCCAAGTCAGGACTACCAGAGGACAAAGGAGCTTTCTGGCGATCCTGTCGGGCGTTTCGAGACGGGAGGAAAGCTCAGCGAGAGCCTCATCCTCGGTTAGGTCTCCGGGGCCTCTTCCCTAGGGGCTTCGGATTCCACCGCGAGGGCCTCCACACCGGGAACCTCCCCCAGGCGTCGAGCGAAGATGAGGAACCCGGTGTGGGCCACCATCCGATCGGCAGGACGGAAGCGCCAGCCTACCGCGTGATAAGGCCGCAGGAGGATCTCGACGGTCTCGATGAATCCAAAGCCGTGAGCGGGCAGGGCTTCAAGGAGCCGGATCACCTGGTTGGCAGTGGGGAGGATGGCCCCGAAGAAGCCGCCGCTCCGCAGGGCCGCCGCCGCCTGCGGCAGATAGACCCAGGGCTCCGGCAGATCCAGGAAGAGGGCATCGGCTTCGGCTTCCTCAAACCCCTCCGCAACATCTCGAACCCGCCACGTGACCATCTCCGCCAGCCCGACCCGCTCCAGGTTCCGGCGGGCCAGGGCCTGCATCTCCGGCCGCACTTCGTAAGTCACCACTCGGCCCAGGGGCCAGACCGCCTGGGCCAGCGCCATGGTCAGCCCCCCGCTCCCCGTCCCCGCTTCTAGCACCAGACGCCCGGGCCGAACGGATAGCTTCAGGAGGATGTAGCCGATGTCCTTCGGATAGAGGATCTGGGTCTGGCGAGGGAGGTGGCGGATCAATTCCTCCATCGAGGGCTCCAGCAACCAGAAGACCTCCCCCCGATGGGAACGCACCGCGGTCCCCCACGGCCGTCCGATGCAGTCCTCATGCGCCACCACGCCCCGATGCGTGTGCAGGCGCCCGCCCGGTTCCAGGCGGATCAGGAAGGGCTTCCCCCCCGGTCCGATGAGCAGCGCCAGATCCCCCGCTTTTGCTTCAATAGCCATGGGATGCCCTCAGCGCGGGAAAGCTTCCATCCGCACAGTCGCTCGATCGACTTTCCGCCGATCCACCTGCACGCCCAACCCCGGCCCAGTGGGCACGCTCAACGTGCCATCCGGGTTCAGGACGAACGGCGGATCGATCAGGTCTTCGTGGTAGTACCGATCGCTGGCGGAGAGATCTCCCGGGAGGGTGAAGCCAGGGAGCGAAGCCAGAGCCACGTTCGCGGCCCGACCGATGCCGGTCTCCAGCATCCCCCCACACCACACGGGGACCCCCCGCGCCGCGCACAGATCGTGGATGCGCCGGGCCTCTAACAGCCCGCCGACTCGCCCCGGCTTGATGTTGATAATCCGACAGGCCCCCATCTCCAGCGCGGCCCGGGCATGCCGGGCGGTGTGGATGCTTTCATCCAGACAGATCGGCGTCCGCAGGCGCGCCTGAAGGAGCGAGTGCTCATAGAGATCGTCCCAGTGGAGGGGCTGCTCGATCATCATCAACTGGAACTCGTCCAGGGCAGCCAGGCGATCGGCATCCTCCAGGCGATAGGCGGAGTTGGCATCGGCCATCAGGGGGATCTCAGGGAACGCCCGACGCACCGCCGCGATCATCTCCACATCCCGGCCCGGTTTGATTTTCACCTTAATGCGCTGGTAACCTTCCTCCAGGTAGCTCTGGATTTTCTCCAGGAGGAGCTCATCGCTGGGCTGGAGGCCGATGCTGACGCCGACCGGCACCCGATCACGGACCCCGCCCAAGTAGCGGGCCAAGGGGAGGCCCGCGCGCCGGGCGAAGAGATCCCAGAAGGCGGCCTCCAGGCCCGCCCGGGCCATCGGGTGACCCCGGAGCCGCTCCCCCATCCGGGCCACCGTTTCGATGTCCGGGATCTCCCGTCCCAGCACGGCAGGGATGAGAAACGCCCGCAGGACATGCCACGCAGTTTCGATGGTTTCATAGGAATACCCGAAATCCCGCGAGGCCACCACCTCGCCCCAGCCTTCCAGGCCGTCCGCGTATACCGTCACCAGGATCGCTTCTCGATCCTGCTCCCGCCCGAAGGAGGTTTCGAAGGGCTCCTTCAGGGCCATCCGGATCACCCGCAGCTCCACACGTTCGACGATCATGGAGGATTTCCTCATCCGAGTAAGAGTTACGCCCTTCGCTTTCTCCTGGGGGCGCTGGGGGCAGAACTGGATGCTTTTAGCGTCTGGCTCCGCCCTCAAAGAAGCCTTACGCCATGTAGGACTTCGGCAGTGAATCCAAAGGAGAGGCCTTCTTAACAGGAGCGGAGAAATCCTCTCCTCTCTTCCTCCCACCCCCTCGAGGTTCC
>NZ_JANWXB010000274.1 GCF_025055495.1 Thermoflexus sp.
AACGCTCCGAACGCATCGTTGTTTTAGGGGTTCGGGGTGCGAGGCGGGGCCAAAGGCTCTCTGCCCCCGAGGAAGTCTTTTCTCCCCCTCCCTGCGGCCCACAGGGCCACGGGGAGGGGGAAGGGCCCTTCGCTGAATGGAGGCCTTATGGGATCTCCTCGAAAGGATATAACGGCGGTCCTCTTGGATCTGGATGGCACCCTCTACGCCGCGGAAGGGGTGATCCCAGGCGCTGGGGAGGCGGTGCGCACCCTGAGGGCACGGGGCCTCGCAGTCCGCTTCGTCACCAACACCACCACCCGCAGCCGTCGCGCCCTGGCCGATCGGCTCCAGCGCATGGGATTTCCGGCCGCGCCCGATGAGATCTACAGCCCGCCCTGGGCTGCCGGGCGCTTCTTGCGCCGGCGCCAGGCCCGGGCCTATCTGCTGGTCCCAGACGGGGCTCGGGAGGATTTCGCGGGGATCCCGGAAGAGGATCAGCGGCCGGATTACGTGGTGATCGGCGACCTGGGGGAAGGGTGGACCTTTGGGCGGCTGAACCGGGCTTTCCGGCTGATCCTGGAGCAGGGTGCGGGGCTCATCGGTCTGGGGCGGACCCGCTATTACCAGGCGGCCGATGGACCCCGGCTGGATGTGGGGCCGTTTGTCGCCGCGCTGGAGGAGGCCACTGGCCGGAAGGCCATGATCCTCGGCAAACCCGCCCCTGCGTTCTTCCAGATGGTCCTGGAGGACCTGGGGATATCGCCGGGGCAGGTCGTCATGGTAGGGGATGATATCGAAATCGATGTGGGCGGGGCGCAGACGGTGGGGATGCAGGGGATCCTGGTGCGGACCGGGAAGTTCCGGCCGGCGGATCTGGAAGGCCGGATCCGCCCGGACGCGGTCCTGACCTCTATCGCGGAGCTTCCGGCGTGGCTGGGATGAGGAGCGCGATGGGGGCCGCCGAAGGCGGCCCCCATCGCGGGAGGGTTCTTACTTGCCTTTCCCTTTCTCCTGGCCCGGCGGGGTGCTGGGGCGGTGCTCCTGGCCCGGCGGCATCTCCGGGCGTTGATCCGGGGGACTCCCCGGCGGGTTCTTGGGGCGGTTCTCCAATCCGGGCGGAGTCGCCGGCCGCTTCTCCAGCCCGGGCGGTGTCTCCGGTCGCTTCTCCAGCCCCGGCGGCATCTCCGGTCGCTGGCCGCCCTTCTTCGGCGGGTTCGCCGGCCCGGCCTCGACATACTTGCAATACGGGACGCCCATCCATCCCTCATTGAAGGCCGCCAGAACCTCCGACCAGCGAATCAGCATCCGGCCCACCTCGCTGGAGGGGGAGACGCCCGGGAAGTTTGCCGCAAACCACTCTCCGGCCTTATAGATGACCTCCGCAACCTCGCGCGGCGGCACTGCGCCGTTGGCCACGTTCAAAACCGCGGCGATGTATTGATGGGCCAGGATGTAGTAGGCATCGCCCCGTGGCGCCGTCCACAGAACCTGCATCCAGGTCTTGCCGCTGCGGAAGAAGAGATCGTTCGGATGATGGCCCTTCGGCCAGGCGTCGGGGTGCGTCTTCCAGAAGCCCTGGGTTAGCACGCAGCCCACCGGGCAGGGCGGTGCCGTCAGGTGGACCACCGCCTCCGCCTTGCGGGTCTCGTGGGTGTCCGATTCGGTGAGGGTGGCCACGTTGTGGAGCACAGCCTTGACATCGCAGGCGCTTACATTGGTGATGGTCTTGTGGAACGAAACAGAACCGGAATCAGAGAACGCCCACGGCCCGGTCGCGCTTGGCATGCAGGCGAAGCCGGAGGGGCAGTGCTCCTCGTCGCGCACCGTCGCCGACTCATCGATCTCAACGCGGGTGGGCTGCGTCGGCAACGAGAATCCCTCCTTCGGCTCTGGCCCGAAGGGGCATTTCGCCGGGCCGGGACAGTTCGGATCGTCTGGCAACCAGCCGGAGTGGTTCAGGATGGTCACGATCGCGTGGTTGCGATACTGGGTAACGCCTGGAAGGGGTGTGAAGGAGATCTCGTAGGGATAACAATAGGACTCCCCAGGATCCAGCACCGGATTCACGTGGACATCGACGGTCACGGTGATGAAGGGCGTCCAGTCCGTCACTGCCGGGGGATTCTTGTATTCCACCACATCGGTGATAGCCAATCCTTCAGTAGCCCTCTCTCCAGTGTTGGTCACGCAGATGGAGCCCCGGACGCCGGCGCGCTCTTCCTCCGCCGCCATGTGACGGGTGGCCGTGATGGTGTAGTGCACTTCTCCCCACTCCCCGCGGCCCAAGGTGAGGGCATCCGGCATCACGGTTTTCTCGACCGACCAGTCATAGGTGATCACATGGGTCCAGAAACCCTCGGCGGTTTTGTGGGCCTTGATGCTGGTGCCGGCCTGAGACGGCTGAGACATCGCCTTGGCAGGAGCGCTCTTGTTTCCTTCTTTCCCGGCGAGGCCGGCGGAGCTACCTCCCGCCGCCCAGGCTGTTCCCAAAACCAATACCACCAGGGCGAGGAGGGCGATGGCCAGGGCCATCCCCGCCCGCGTCCATGAGGTCCTCATGGTCCACCTCCTTTCAGATCAAATCGTCGCAAGATTTCTATTCAAGAGACCGTATTTCGCCCTGAAAAGTTACGAAAACATATGGTAAGAAAATTATAATGAAAAGGAAAGGTTAAAAACTATTAACCATTTTGTGACAAACAGAGTGCGCCTTAATCCACATCGTTGGCCACCCCTGGCGAGGGGCTTTTTAGGGCCTGGTAGGCGGGTGTTTCGTCATCCTCTGAATCCGTCCCGGTTCTCCGGTTTGCTTGAAGCACCCCTTCAAAAAACGGGTTGCGCTTCGGTGGG
>NZ_JANWXB010000074.1 GCF_025055495.1 Thermoflexus sp.
CGCCATAGCCACCAGGATTTTCATCTAAAGGCACTGCAGAGGCTATTATAGTGCTTCGTACATTTTTCTTTTGGGGGTTTTGGGGGGGGGTGCGGGGGCCCAAGGCCCCCGGCACCGCCCCCGAAAGATTTTTTCTCCCCCCTCCCCACGGCCCAGCGGGCCGGGGGGAGGGGGGAGAAAGGGAGGAGGGGCCATATGATGCTTTCTTGCAGATTTCCTCGCTCTCTACGCGATTCCGTTGAGTGGGCGCCACAGAAAACCCCAGAGAACCCAAGCTCTTTTCCAAGCCGGGCCGAAAGCTTGCGGTTCCAAGAATCCTGCCGGGAGAATTGAGCTTCCAACCCTCCGTCGATCCATCAGGAGGCGCCTATGGACCTGGACGCGCTGCGCACGCCGACCCGCTTTCTTCAATCGCTGGGCCTCTCCCTCCCTCCAGAGCTGGAACTGCAGGAGCTGGAGAGCTGGTGGGAAGCCGAAGGGAACGCCATTTCGATGATGATTGACCGCTTAGGGACGCCGTGGCTCCGTGCCTTCGATCGCTTCGGCCGCCGCGTGGATGAGATCCTCTATCCTCCCGATTACCGCCGGATGCTGCTCCAGGGCTATCGTGCCGGCGCCGTCTGGCACGCCTTCGAAGGCGCAGGGCTTCCCACCGCTTTCCTCGTCGGCTACCTCACCGCCTTCTACGACGCCGGCCTTTACTGTCCCTACACGGTCTCCCTGGCCACCGCCCTGGCCCTGCACAAATATGGGGATGCAGAATTACAGGCTCGGTTCCTTCCCCCGCTTCTCCGACGGGATGGGGAGGTCTGGCAGGGGGCCACCTGGATGACCGAAGCGGGAGGTGGGTCGGATCTCGGGGCCACGGTGGAGACCGTCGCTCGTCCTGAAGGTTCCCGATGGCGGCTGACCGGAGAGAAATACTTCGCCAGCAACGTGGGGGCGGAGCTGGCCCTGGTGGCCGCCCGTCCCGAAGGTGCCCCTCGCACGGTTCGAGGGCTTGCGCTGTTCCTGCTCCCCCGGTATCGGGAGGACGGGGGTCTGAATTACACCATCCGGCGCCTCAAAGACAAGATCGGCACCCGCGCGGTGCCCACCGGTGAAGTGGAGCTCCGTCACAGCGAGGCGTATCTTCTGGGTCGTCCGGAGGATGGGATCTATCTCATCCTGGAAGCGCTCAACGTCTCGCGGGTGTCCAACAGCATCGGCAGCGTGGCCCTGATGCAGCGCGCAATGGCGGAGGCCTTCGCCTTCGCCGAGCGCCGGATTGCCTTCGGCCGCCCCATCCTGCAGCACCCCTTGCTGCGCCGCCAGTTCGAGGAGCGCCTCCAGACCCTGCAGGCGGCCTTCGCCCTGGCCTGGACCACCGTCCACATGCTGGACGCCGTTCGAAAGGAGCAGCCGCCTTATTCCCCGCGCTATCATTTGTTCCGCCTGCTGACCCATCTGGCCAAATACTGGACCGCAGAGCAGGCGGTGCAGACGGCGAAATGGGCGATGGAGGTGCACGGCGGGATAGGCGTGCTGGGGGAGTATCCGGTGGAGCGCTGGCTGCGGGAGGCGATGATCCTGCCTATTTGGGAGGGCACCCCCCACCGCCAGATCCTGGACGGCCTGGAGGCCATGGCCCGCAAAGGAGCCCATCACCTTCTGATGGAATTCCTGTTCCCCGAAGCGGATCCCCGGGTGCTGGAAGAGATGAGGGAACGGGTGGAAGCGCATCTGCGCCGGACGCCGGAGGAACAGGAAGCTGAGGCGGAGCCTCTGTTCCGGGATCTGGCCCGATTCGCCGCGGAGACCTTGATCCGACGATATCTTCGCGCCGACTAAAGTCGTCCTCCTTTGGCCTTCGGCCACCGGCCGGCCTTCGCCGGCCCAGGCGCGCGTCAGCGAAGGCCGACGCCCGGCAGGCCGATTTCCAATCGGCTCATATGTGCCGACTAAAGTCGTCCTCGTTGGGCCTTCGGCCATCGGCCGGCCTTCGCCGGCCGATGGCCACATGGGTAAAGGTCGCCGTTTGGCAGGCCAATTTCCAATAGGCACAAGCAACATGGCCTGCTCATAAACTCTGATCCTCTATCATATCCTTCAATTATCCTTCAATCAGGAGAGCACGATATGCATCGTGATACCCTCGCAATCTACATTCACCTGATCTGGGCTACATGGGATCGCCTGCCATTGATCACGCCGGAGATTGAACGACCCCTCCATCGAGTCATCGCCAGTGAGGCCCAGAAGATGGGTTGCACCCTTCTGGCTCTGAATAGCGTCCCTGACCATCTGCATCTTCTTGTCCGCATCCCCAGCACGGTTTCCATCGCCAAGCTAGTCAAACAATTGAAAGGTGTTTCTTCTCGTTTTGTTAATGAAGTCCTGAAGCCGGACCCGCCCTTTAAGTGGCAGGGATTCTATGGTGCCTTCAGTGTCAGCCGCTGGGACGTAGAGAGAATTGTGGGCTACATTCGACGGCAGAAAGAACACCACGCCGTCGGCACATTGATTCCGGAGCTGGAATCAGTTTCCGAAGAGGTGAATCCTGGATGACGATGCGCCGACTAAAGTCGTCCGCGTTGGGCCTTCGGCCGTCGGTCAGCCTTCGCTGACCCAGACCCGTGTCGGCGAAGGCCGACGTTCGGCGCCGGGCGCCACAGCAGGCCGATTTCCAATCGGCTCCTATGCGCCGACTAAAGTCGTCCGCGTTGGGCCTTCGGCCGTCGGTCAGCCTTCGCTGACCCAAGCGCGCATCGGCGAAGGCCGACGCCCGGCATCAAGCGCCCCGCAGGCCGATTTCCAATCGGCCCTACGGAAGTCGCCTTCCCCAACCTTCCTCTCTGGGCTTCAAGTATACGAACCAGCTGTCCGGGTGAAGCTGGAAGAGGAAGAGGCACCGGGGATGGTCCCGGCGGCGAGGGGCGAGGGCGTGTCCGAGCAGGTCCGGCAGACTTTCGAGGCCGCGCTGGAACGGGTGCGCCCCATTGCCGAAGCCGTCATCCGCAAATTGCGAGGCCTTTCCGACCCGCCCGACCAGGTGGAGGTGGAATTCGGCCTGAAGATGAACGCCCAGGCAGGCGTTATTCTAACGGGAGCCGGGGCGGAAGCCCATTACAGGGTCACCTTGACCTGGAAGCAGGAAAGCAAGGCTTGAGATGAGGGACAACGGAGCCCCGCTGGCTGGTGTGCCCGTTTGGGATCTGGCACGAGTCAAAGCAAAGCGTTCGTTTGGAGTGTTTCCAAGAGGGAATAGACGTAGACATGCACGACTACAAAGTTGCTCCTGACGCCCGCTGTCGGAGCCGGGCACAAGGCCCGCCGTGTGAGCCCGTCCGAGGGCGCGCCTCCCCCCAGGCCGGTGCGGTCCGCCATCTGGTTCCCATATAAAATGGAAGGGGGTGTCCGGATTCAACGAAGATCAGCGCCAGAGGAACGGATAGACCCCATCAGTTGCGTAATTCGCAAGGAGGGGCTCGCCTGGGGCTGGGAAGGCCGCCTTCGGCGGCCTTCCCAGCCCCAAACCTTCTCCTTCTCTCCCTTCCCAGGCCCAAAGGGCCGTGGGAAGGGGGAGAAGGGGGTGGGCGGACCCTCCGCCGAATTGTGTAACGAGTTTAGTTATGGATAAAGGCCCGAGATTACGAAGAGGAACAAGCAAGGATGGTCTGGAAGCGTTCCCAATGGGCACGAGGTGATAACCGGAGGACAGCATGCCGGCGGTGTGGATTGTCGACCCGGCCGGTCAGCGAGGCCATTGGCGTGTGCCTGCACTGCCTCCGCACGCGCCCGGAGGAGGCCCTCCCCATCGCCCAAGAAGCCCACCGCCGCGCCCGGGAGGCCTTCGGTATGCCAGCCGTCGCCCCCCGGACGCCCGGAGGGATCCGCTGTGGGCTGTGCGCCTGGGACTGCACCCTGGGGGAAGGGGAGCGCGGTTATTGCGGCCTCCGGATGGCGCAAAAGGGCCGGCTGGTCCACTTGGCGGGCACCCCCGAAAAGGGCCTTTTGCAATGGTATCGGGATCCTCTGCCGACCAACTGCGTGGCGGACTGGGTGTGCGAAGGGCACCACCGGCGCGGCGATCACAACCTGGCCGTGTTCTACGGTTCATGCACCTTCCACTGCCTGTTTTGCCAGAACTGGCACTTCCGGGAGCTCTCCCCGCAGGCGGGGCCGTTGCTCTCCGCCCAGGAGCTGGCCAATGTGGCCAACCCACACACCTTCTGCGTATGTTTCTTCGGCGGCGATCCCTCTTCCCAGATGCCGCATGCGCTGGCGGCCGGCCGGCTCCTGGCCCGGAAAGGGGTTCGGGTCTGCTGGGAAACCAACGGGATGATGCATCCCAAACTGCTCGACCACGCCGTCCAGCTCTCCCTGGAGACCGGCGGCTGTATCAAGTTCGACCTGAAGGCGTTCGACGAAAACCTGCACATTGCCCTCACTGGCGCGAGCAACCGCCGCACCCTAGAGAACTTCCAGCGGGCCGCCGCCCGCATTCCGGAACGCCCTCAGCCTCCCCTGGTGGTCGCCAGCACCCTCCTGATCCCAGGATACGTGGATGCCGAGGAAGTGCATCGAATCGCCCGGTTCATCGCCGCCATTGATCCAGAGATCCCTTACACGCTGCTCGCCTTCGCCCCCCATTTTCTGATGGCCGACCTCCCCTGCACTTCCTCTACCCACGCCCAGGAGGCCGTTGAAGCCGCTCGAGCTGCGGGGCTGAGTCGCATCCGGGTCGGAAACGTCTTCCTCCTGGATATGCCGGTTCCCTTCTAAATACGGCGGCCCTGGAGGACCGCCTGCAATCCCCATTGATAGCAGGACACGAAGCGGAGCGCCCCTCCGGATCGTTTCCGAAAAGGATGAGCCCTTGCGCGCCCTCCCCGCTCAATCGGCCCCCAACCGCGTAACTCCTCACTCGTTCTTTGACAAAAAGGCCTGGGCGTGACAGAATAAGGGCACATTGCGCGGCGGCCATCGCAATCCTCCTGGCCCTTCGCTCCCGCTTCCCCAATGAGCAGATCGCCTTTTCCGCGATGAATTCGGGGAAAGGAGTTACTCCATGGACGATCGGATCGTCCAGTTCATTCGGGCTCTCCGGGCAACGGGTATACGAGTCTCCGTCGCGGAGTCGACGGATGCCCTCCGGGCGGTGGAACAGGTCGGGGTGATGGACCGGGAGACCTTCAAAGCGGCCCTTCGCACGGCGCTGGTGAAAGAAGCCAGGGCCATTCCTATTTTTGAGGAGTTGTTCCCGCTTTTCTTCGGCCTCGGCGAACCTCCCATGATGCCTGCTATGAGCGGCCTCTCGCCTCAGGACCAGCGCCGTCTCCAGGCTGCCCTGCAGGCCCTGGCCCAGCAATTCGGTCCGCAACGAATGGCGCTGATGCGTCGGCTGTTAGAGGGACGGCCTCTCACCCGAGAGGAGCTGGAGGCCATCGCCCGCCATGCGGGGAGCCGCCGGGTCCAGGAATGGATGGATCGAACCGCTCTCGCACGCTGGATGCAACGGAGTGTGGGGCTGGATGACCGCCTGGAAGAGATGATCCGCGCGCTGCTTCAGATGCTGGCCGAAGCCGGAATGGACGCCAAAACCCTCCAGCAGCTGGAAGAACAGATCCGCGCGAACCGGGCGGCGCTGGCCCGCCAGATCCAGCAGGCGGCCGGGATGGCGACCCTGGAGCGACTGGCGGAGCGTCCGCCGGAGCCCAGCGAGGCCGAGCTGATGGAACGCCCCTTCCACGCCCTTACGCCGGCCGATCTCCAGCGCATGCGCCAGATGGTGGCCCGCCTGGCCGCCCGTCTGCGCACTCGGGCCGCCCTGCGCCTGAAGCGAGGCGATGGCCGCCGCCTGGACACGAAAACCACCCTCCGGGTCAACCTGCGCCATGCAGGTGTTCCCTTCGATCTCCGCTTCCGTCGCCGCCACCTCAAGCCCCGCCTCGTCGTCCTGTGCGATCTCAGCACCTCGGTGCGCCACTGCTCGGAGTTCTTCCTGCACCTGATCTACCTGCTCCAGGATCAGATCAGCCGCACCCGCAGCTTCGTTTATATCGACGATGTGGCGGAGATCACTTCGATCTTCGCAGAGCGTCGGCCCGATGAGGCGGTTCGCCAAGTGCTGCTGGAGAACCCTCCGGGGTATTACAACACCGATCTGGGGAACAGCCTGGCCACTTTCTGTCAGAATTACCTGGACGCCATCGATCGGCGCACCACCGTGATCGTGGTGGGAGATGGGCGGAACAACTATAACGATCCGCGGCTGGATTGCTTCGAGGCCATCCGGCGCCGGGCGAAACGGATCCTCTGGCTCAATCCGGAGCCCCGTCCGCTCTGGGGCACCGGCGATAGCGACCTGCCCCTCTATGCTCCCCTCTGCGCCGCGGTCCACCAAGTTCAGAACCTGGCCGAGCTGGCCGAGGCCATCGATCGCCTGTTTGAACGAGGCGGAGTTTAGATCCCGGTGACCAGCGAGGTGAGGGTGCGCTCCACTCCCTCGATCGTTTGGATCTTCTCGGTGATCACACGGCCTAAGGTTTGCAAATCCGTGGCCTCCACCAGGGCGATCACATCATAAGGGCCGGTGACCACTACCGCAGACCGGACCTCGGGAAGTTTGCGCAACGCTTCAGCGACGGCGCTGGGCTTGCCCATCGCGGCCTGGATGAACACATAAGCCTGGACCATGGTCGCCTCCTGGAGAATACGGATCCCCTCAAAGCCCCGAAAGCCACACCTCGGCGGTCCCCACCACCGTCAGCCAAGCGTCTTCGACGAGCAGGACCCGGAAGGTGACGTTGAGATAAACCAGCGGATGAACCTGACCGGTCCAGAGGATGGAATCCCCCACGTTGCGATACGGATATCCGGGGAGGCCCTCCAGACGGGCCCGCCCTTCCTCCTTCCCAACGAAAACCACAGTGGTGCCTGGGATCACCCCTCCTTTGGGAACGCGATACGTGACCGGCGCCGTGAAGCGGGCTGCAGCCTTGGAGGGAAGCGGAACTACACGGGGTTGAGCTTCCCGGAGCTCTACCCGTATCGTCCCGATAGCGTGGAGGGCTCGCTCATCGTAAGCGTAGACCCGAAGGACATAACGCAGGTTCAGCGTGGGGTGAGGACGGGCTTCGGCCTCAACGGAATCTCCAGCCAGCCGAACGACCTCTTGTCCATCGATGCGGACGCGGGCCCCCTGAGGCCCTACCCCGAGATAACGAACCTCCGTCCCGGGCAACGCCTGGCCCGCCTCCAGGTCTATCCGATAGGGCCCTTCATAGGTTAAGGGCCCCGAGCCCTCCGGTTTCAGAGCGCATGCCACCAGCCCAACGACCAGGGCAAGGACCAGACAGTGGATCGTGGATTTCATCACCCCAGCTCCTGAAAACCATCCTTTCCCCTTGGCCCTGCGGGCTATGGGAGGGAAAGGGCATTCGTGGGAGGCGTATGCGATGCCATCGCATGTCCTCCCCTTCACCGTCGATACCGCTCATAAAGCATCAGCAGGGCTCGAGCGAGCTTCTCCGGGTCATGGCGCCAGGGGGTTCGTTCATCGATCACGTCCATCGCCACCACCGTGTAGGGAGAGATCGGTTGCCCATCCCAGCGCACCAGCTCGCCGACCTCCTCCGGGATCTCTTTCCATGCGACATCAGTGCGACTGTTCACCAGGACGAGATCAAACAGGCCGGACCCTACATGGCGTTCGATGGCCCGCACATGCTCGGCCACGCCATAGCCTTCAGTCTCCCCCATCTGGGTAGCCACGTTGCACACATACACTTTCAGGGCCCGACTGGCGCGGATCGCTGGAACGATCCCTTCCACCAGCAAATTCGGCAGCACACTGGTGTAAAGGCTCCCCGGGCCCAGGACGATCAGATCTGCCTCCAGGAGGGCCCGGATGGTCTCCGGGTAGGCTCGGGCATGCTCGGGGATCAGCCATACTCGCTCGATGCGGCCCCGGACCTCCGGGATCGCGGATTCCCCATCGACCCGATGAATCCGCCCTTCGGCATCCCGGATCTCCGCCGCCAGCACAACGTGTTCCACCGTGCATGGTAACACCCGGCCGCGGACCGCCAGGACGCGGCTGGATTCCGCGACCGCCCGCTCGAAGCTGCCCGTGATCTCGGCCATGGCGGCGATGAAAAGATTCCCGAACGCATGGCCGTTGAGGCCGGTTCCCCGCCCAAACCGATACTGGAAGAGGGCGGTCATGAGAGGCTCCGCCTCGGCCAGGGCAGCCAAGCAGTTGCGGAAATCCCCAGGCGGCAGCAGTCCCATCTCGCGCCGCAAACGGCCGGAACTGCCCCCATCATCGGCCACCGTGACGACCGCCGTCAGTCGGACGCTCATCCCCTTCAATCCACGCAACAGGGTCGACTGGCCGGTGCCGCCCCCGATGACCACGATGCGTGGCCCCCGTTCTCGTTGCCGATGGCGACGCAGGATCTCCGCCACATCCCGCCCCGGTTGCACGAAGGGAGAAAGCAGAGTGCGGTTCAATCGCACCAAGGCGAATCCAGCAGTGGCGAGGCCCAGTAGCCCGAATAGGGCCGCTCGGCCCAGTCGGGGGATAAACTGCAGGGTCAGATAATAGAAGATCGGCGGCAACGGCTGTTCTCGATAGATGGTGACCAGCACATAGGCCAGAGCAAGAGCCAGTTCCGTAATTCCCACCAGCAGTAAGAGCAACCATCGCTTGACCCCCAGCCCGGGGGCCAGCCAGTAACGCAGCGATCGAACGACCGATTCCCATACCGGGCAAGCCTTTCCTCTTGGAGTCATTTCCCTCTCCCCTCTCTCCCCGGTCCTGAAGCGCTCCATCCGTCAGGAACTCAGCGCTCGGTTGCCATCTAAACAATCCCTGCTGGGGATTCGGGACTTGCCCCGCCACCCCCAACCCCTCCTCCCTCCCCACGGCCCAGAAGGTCGTGAGGAGAGGGGAGAACCCATCTTTCGGGGTCTGAGCGGGGGCCAAAGGCCCCCCACCCAGACCCCGAAACCCCTAAATCCAAATCAAAAGCACTAAATATCATAACTCAACTTTGCCGGATCCGGACGCGTGGTCGATTTCTCTTCACCTCGCCACCGCCCCGGATCGTTGCGAGCTTTCCCCCCCTGTCTTAGACTGAGAAAGGGAGCAGCCGGCTCCTGTATCCTTCCTTGTGAGGCGATACGCTCGATGGAGACAGCCTGGTATGAGACGGAGTGGACGCCCACCACGCTGGATCGGCTGGCGGCGGCGTTGCGAGGGCTCTTTGTAATCACCGAGGCCCGCGTGCTGTATCCGCCCGATCAGGTGATCGCGTTCGAAGGATATCTGCAGATGGATCCCGAATCGGCCTTTGAGATCCTGCGCCCACGCTTCGAGGCCCTGGGCTACACCCCGATCCTGCGACGCCACGGGCAAACCGACCAGATCATCGCCCAGGCCGGGGTCGCCCGGCCGGCCCGCGCTCAACCCTGGGTGAACCTCGTTCTGTTCCTGGCCACCGTGGTCACCACGATATGGGCAGGAGCCATGTATGGCAGTGAGGGCCCTCTCAACCTGGGGCAGGGGATCGCCTTCGCGGCCGCGCTGCTGCTCATCCTAGGCGTTCACGAAATGGGACACTATGTTGCTGCCCGTCTGCATCGTAGCGAGGTGACGCTGCCCTACTTCATCCCAGTGCCTCCTTTGATCGGAATGCTGGGGACCTTTGGGGCTTTTATCCAGATCCGATCCCCGATCCGCAATCGAAAGGCCCTCTTTGATATCGGCGTGGCGGGTCCCCTCGCCGGGCTGGCGGTGGCCTTACCGATCCTGATCTACGGACTCATGACCTCCCCGGTGGTCCCCCTCCGAGGCACCGTCGCGCTGGAAGGGAACTCCATCCTTTACTGGAGCTTGAAACTTCTGATTTTCGGCCGTCCCCTGCCCGGGGATGGCTACGATGTGCAGCTGAACGTCCTGGCATGGGCCGGCTGGATCGGACTGCTGGTGACGGGCTTCAACCTGTTGCCCCTGGGGCAGTTGGATGGCGGGCATATTATGTATGCGATGCTGGGCCGAACGGCCTGGCGCGTTTCGGAGATCGGCGTGTTCGCCCTGCTGGTGTTGGGCCTTCGCTGGCCCGGATGGTTCCTCTGGGCGTTCATGCCGATGCTCACCGGGCTGCGCCATCCGCCGCCGCTGAACGACATCACCCCTCTGGATCCACTCCGCCAGGCGATCGGATGGCTAACTTGGGTTCTGTTCCTGTTGATCTTCGTCCCTGTCCCGTTCTCAGTGGTGGAGTTTCCATGAAGGGGAACTCGGGGGCATGCCCTCATGAACGAGGGGAGCGCCTACCTGGTAAGGGATAAGCTCTTTCGCTCCCCTCCACCTCTCCTCTCCCTCCACGGCCCAAAAGGGCCGTGGAGAGTTGACGCATATCTACTGGTTTGTCCAGTCATAAACTGGGGATCTGAGGAACCGAAGCCCGTCCGGAAGACCATAGCCCCTCCCCTCTCTCTTCCCCCTCCCCACGGCCCTCTGGACCCTGGGGAGGGGGAAGAAAAAATCTTTCGGAGGCGGTGCGGGGTTCCAAAAGCACCCCGCATCGCCTCCGAAAACCCCTAAATGAAAAATGGACAAAGCACTATTGCTTTCTCCACCCTCGATTGGGGGTTTTCGAAGGCAGGACGAAGGACCTGTGGCTCCCACTCTGCCCTCGAAAATGGTTCTTCTCCCCCTTCATAGCCCTCCAGGTGGGGGAAAGAAGTTTGGGATCCTAGAGAGTGCGCTGAAGGAGTGCCCTCCGGGACCCCCTATACCTGGTCACTGTTGATTTTTGCGCTGGGGGTGCTGGGTGACCCGAATCCGGCGATGGTTGATGAAGCTCGTGCTGGCCAGTTTGCTGGGAAGCGGACTGGGCGCGGGGGCCCTTGCGTTCTGGATCGGCCCGCTCCCGGATCCCACGGATCTGAGACGGCCAGCCCTCCTCCCCAGCGTCCGCATCCTGGATCGCCACGGCCGGCTGCTCTATGAGATCGCCCATCCCCACCAGGGGCGCCACGCCTGGATCCCGCTTCATCGGATCCCTCGCTCCTGCATTGCCGCCACGTTGGCCACCGAGGATGTCCGTTTCTATGAGCACCCCGGCGTGGATCCGATCGCAATCCTGCGGGCATTATGGACCAACCTGAGGGGAGAACCGACCATATCCGGAGCCAGCACCATCCCACAACAGATCGCCCGATCGCTGCTCCTGAGCCCGGATGAACGAACTGCGCGCACCCTTCGTCGGAAGGCGCGGGAGGCGATCCTGGCGCTGATGCTGAGCCAGCGGTATAGGAAAGACGAACTGCTGGAGATTTACCTGAACACCGTTTTTTATGGTCACTTCGCCTATGGGCTGGAGGCCGCTGCCCTGACCTATTTTGGCAAGCACGCGACGGAGCTGGATCTGGCGGAATGCGCACTGCTGGCGGGCCTCCCACAGTCACCGGGCCGCTATGATCCTCTCACGAACCCTCAGGCCGCCGAGAAGCGCCGTCGGCAGGTGCTCCGTCTGATGGTCCGGCATGGATTTCTTTCCCATGAAGAAGCTGAAATGGCGGCCGCCGAAGGATTGCGCTTCGCCAGCGTGCCGTTCCCGATTCACGCACCCCACTTCGTGATGGCCGTCCGCGAGGCCCTGGCGGCACAGTTCGGGGAAGAAGCGATGTTCGAGGAAGGCTTGGTGGTCACCACCACCCTGGATCTGGCCTGGAATGAGACCATCACGGAGATCCTCCGCGCTCGCCTCGAGGAAATCAACCGCCCTCGGCCAGACCGCCCGGGCGCCGGCGCGCGCAACGGAGCCGTGGTGGTGATCCATCCCCACACCGGAGAGATCCTGGCGTGGGTGGGAAGCCCTGACTATTTCAACGCTGCCATCCAGGGCGCTGTGGATGGGGTTCGCATCCCTCGCCAGCCGGGCTCTGCCCTCAAGCCGTTCACCTACGCCCTCGCCTTCGACCCCCGTAGCGGCCCGCTCCTCACCCCCGCTTCGCTCCTCTGGGATCTCCCTCAGACCTTCCTCACAGCGGAAGGGGAAAGCTATCAGCCGATCAATTATGATCGACGCTACCACGGGCCGGTTTCGGCCCGCGTGGCGCTGGCCTCCTCACTGAATGTGCCGGCGGTCATTGTGTTGGAGCGGGTGGGAGTCCACCGGTTGGTGGAGCTACTGGATCAGCTGGGCGTTCAGCTTCCAGGACCCCCCATCCGGTATGGGCTGGCCCTGACCCTGGGCGGCGGCGAGGTGCGGCTGATCGATCTCACCGCCGCTTACGCCGCCCTGGCGAACGGCGGTCGCCGCGTCACCCCCACTCTGATCCGGGAGGTCCGCGACCGCCGGGGGCAACTCCGATACGCCCCATTGTCGGAACCCGGCCCTCAGGTCCTGGACCCGCGGGTGGTTTTCCTCATCACCGATATCCTCAAAGACCCCAACGCCCGGGCCTTAGGATTCGGATCCTGGAGCCCTCTGAACCTATCCCGGCCAGCGGCCGTGAAAACAGGCACCAGCAGCGATTGGCGAGACAACTGGACCATCGGCTACACACCGGATTGGGTGGTAGGGGTATGGATCGGGAATGTGGATCAGACGCCTCTGCGGGAGATCTCCGGGGTAAGCGGTGCCGCGCCCATCTGGCGCGCGGTGATGGAGCTCCTCCATCGGGGGCAGCCGGCGCGGGATTTCCCGATTCCGGAAGGCGTGCACCGGATGACCGTCTGCGCGCTATCCGGGAAACGGCCCACCCCGGATTGCCCGCAGACCCGAGAGGAATGGTTCATCCAGGGCACCGAGCCGCAGATGCCCGACGACCTGTATCGACGGCTGCGGATCAACCGGCGGACCGGAGAATTGGCGGGGCCGGAGACATTGCCGGAGGAGGTGGAAGAGCGGGTGTTCATCATGTGGCCGCCATCAGCCTGGAAGTGGGCACAGGAAAACGGCTTCCTGTTACCTCCCCTGGAGGCCTATGAGGGGGCCATCGGAATGGGCGCCCTGCGATGGGTCTCCCCCGCCACCGGAGTGGTTTATCGACGCGTCCTTCACCTGGCTCCGGAGGCGCAACAGCTTCTGGTGGAGCTCCACTGGGTGGGTCCGGGTCTACCTCGGTGGGTGAGGGTGGAGATCGACGGGGAACCCTGGATGGAATGGACCCGACCGCCCTATCGAGCGTGGTGGCCCCTGAGGCCAGGAACCCATCGATTCGCCGCGTTTGCTCAAGATGCGGAGGGATCCATCATCCAGGCACCGCCGCTTCCGATCGAGGTCCGTTGAGTTGAGGTAGGGGCAACCCCCTGTGGTTGCCCCGTACGGGCACCCCCGTGGTCGCTCCACATGAGGGCAGGCACAGGGGGTGCCCTTACGAAAGGCGCGGCGCGTCGTATCGTTTTGTAGGGGCAACCCCTTATGGTTGCCCTACATGGACGCCCCCCGTGGTCACCCCTATTCGCCCTGATCGGGGCCTGCGCGGTCCTCCATCCGCTGAAGCGCCTGCTGCAACCGATGCTCACGCAAGCTCAACGTGAGCTCCCCCCGGGTTCGCTCCAGCGTCCCCCGCACCACATCCGTTGCCCGGCGCAGATTCCCGGTGATGGCATCCGGATAGTCCATCGTGATCAGGACCTCGTAAATTTCATCCATCGCCTGTAACAACCGCTCTGCCTCCTCAAAGCGATCGGTCCGGATCAGATCCAGGATCCGGCGACGGAGCTCGGTGGCCGCTTCCGCTAAGCCGTTGAGGTAAGCTGCCTCCGTCACGTTCAATTCGCGCGGCCCGGGCAAGGGACCAGCGGTCACGACCGCGTAAACGATGGAAGCCTCCACCCATTCTTTCAGGGCATCCTGGGTGTAACCCGCATAAAGCAGCTCAGGGAATGGAGCCAGATCCGTCTGCAGGACAAAGGCAGCTTTCTGCGCCTCCTCCAAGAGATGCTTTCCCGCCACGTAATCCTCTCGATGGACGGCGCGGATCGATAAAGCGCACAGGCGGGTCAGCTCCCGGCAGCGCATCAGGGCGGTATCCCGCGCGGTGTTTTTCGCGTCCAGGCCCGAGCGGATCTCCCGAGCGATGTTTTCCAGTTCCTCCCAAGGCATAAGCGTTCTCCTTGTTTGGCGACTACCTGTCCCCTGTTCCGCAACAATCTTTGATCGCCTGCAGGACCCGTCTCAGGAACAAGCGAGGGGGCACAGCGTGATCGTGCCCCCTCCCTCCAGCGGAACTCGGCTGGCATGAGGTGCCCTTTGGGTTATCCCAAAAAGCACGTGGAATTTACTGTCCACATTTGCCGTCCTGGCAGTCTTTACCAACGCGTGCTATGAATTCGACGCTGCTTGTGCGAACGATGGCTCTCTCTCTGGGGATGAGGGGCTTCGTCGGCTCCCTCCATAAGGGCTTGCCGTATCCCTGGGAATGGAATTCACTGCACGCGTTTGCCAGGGATTCGGTGCTTCCTCCTCTCCTCTCCCCACGCCGCTTCGCGGTGCGGAAATGAACAGAGTTGGTGGGGTGGCGGTCGCCCAAGGCGCCTGCCACCTCCTCGAGGTTTCCAGGGATCAGATATCCGGATGGGTCCTTAGAAGGGGATTTCCTCCTCTTCGATAGATCCAGGCTCCTCCAGCACCGGCTCCTCTGCCTCCACCACCGAGGGGGCCTCCGCGGGCCGTGGCCCGATGAACACAATGCGATCCGCCCGCACTTCATAGACTGCCCCCGCTGTCCCATCCGAGCGTCGGAAGATCCGTGGATTGCCCGTTTGCGGATCCGGCCTCAGCCGCCCTTCCACCAGCACCGGGCGCCCCTTCTGCAGATACTGGTTCGCGATCTCCGCCTGCCGCCCGAAGACCGAGACCCGGAACCAGATGGTCTCCTCTCGCTGGTCTCCGCTGGCATCCCGATACCGGATATTGCTGGCCATCCGGAACGAAGTCACGGGCGTCCCTTCCGGCGTATAACGCATCTCGGGATCGGTCCCCAGATGGCCCGCGATGATCAGTTTGTGATACATTTCCCTTCCTCCCTCTTCCAGACTTATAGCTATGGAAGCTGTTCTGGGACAGGAACGGGCTACCTCTGGCAGCCCACCTTCATCCAGAACAGCAACCAGAGCATCCGCCGAAACGGAATGTGTAACTTCAAGCGGCGAGCCTAATCCAAGCGCCTTCGGAAGGGGAGCGAGCCAGGCCCTTGCCCCCCTAAAGATATTTTGGGGCTGGGGCGCTGCCTTCGGCGGCGCCCCAGCCCCAAACCCCACCGGAGAACGTCGTTCGCTTCCTCAGGGGGTTTCTTCTCCCCTCCCTCTATGGCCCGAAGAGCTAAGGAGAGATAGGAGACCGGAGGAGGAGGCTATTCCACCTCATCCGACTGGCCCCCCAACGATGCAACTTCTACATTCGAGGGACGAGGGAAAGCTCGCGAAGACAGCTTCCCGCGTCCACGAAACCTTCATACCTTCCTGAATGGGCCTTCAGTGCGCCATCCTGAAACAGGGCAAGTCGCATGCTTCCTATAGGAACATCGGCATCACGACATGCACAAATGAAGGATCCCCAACCGATAGAACCTTTACCGGCGACTGGGGAGTGGTCATCTCAAACGCCACCCAATCCCCCTCGATCGCTTCCAGCACATCCATCAGGAACCGCACGTTGAACGCGATCTCCAGACGGTTCCCTTCTACCAAGGCATCGATCGCCACCCGGGTCTCCCCTTTTTCCGGCGACCGGGATTGTAGCAGCACCTGGCCCGGCTGATCCCCCTCTCCCGGGATGAGGGCCAGCCGAACCGCATTCGAGGTCTCCCGCGCGAACACGCTGAGCGCTTTGCAGGCCTTCCACAAGGCTTCCCGGGAGATCTCCACACGGGTCTCCCAGCGCTTCGGGATGATGGCCTGGAAATCTGGAAACTGACCTTCGATCAGTTGGGAAAGCACTGCCGCCCGGCTGAGGCGGAAGCCCACCTGGTTCCGCCCCCGGAGCACCATCATCGATACCGGCTCGGTCTCGCCTTTCAGGATACGGCCTACCTCTTTCAGGGTGCTCGCCGGGACGATCACAGAGAAGGTAGAGCCAGGTTCTGAGGCTGCCACCGGGGCGCGCAGGACCGGCAGGGTTTTCACAGAAAGACGGTAGCCATCCGCAGCCGCAAGCGTCAGGGCCGCCGCACCCCCGGCCCCGCCTCCATGCCCCTCTTCCCAACGGATCAGCACACCGGTTAAGATCGGACGGGTCTCATCGGCCGCCGCGGCGAAGGTCACCTGGTCGATCGCCAACCGGAAATCCTCCGGATCCAGTGCGAAGCCATCTCCCTCGAGGTCGGGCAGGATCGGATACTCCTCTGGATCCAATCCTTTCATCGCCGTCTCATAGGATCCACAAACGATCTGGAGCGTCCATGTCTCCCGGTGGACCCGGAGGTGGATGGGTTCATCGGGAAGGGCGCTGATGAACTCGGCCAGAGGCTTCGCGGGGACGGTGATGCCACCGGGCTCAGAGACGAGCGCCTCTTCCCATGTTATGATAGCCAGATTTAAATCCGTGCCAGCCACCTTCAAGCGCCCAGGTTCCGCCTGGAGCAACACATGGGTTAACGTGGGAAGGGTTGCCCGCGAAGGGACCGCCCGACCGGCCACCGAGAGGGCCCGTTCGAAGGTCGATTGCGAAATGGTCACGTCCATCGAGAAGAACCTCCTGTCTAAGATGCGCTTCATCGAAGGGGGAGCAATATGCGAGCATCAACCTCGATTATATGTGAACACTGCTGATCCAGAGAGAGTCCTTAGTATGCTGGTCGAAGCCCCAGGCGTTGTGCCAGAAAAGCCGCCAACGCCTCGAGCTCCTCAAACCGGAAACACGGAACGTCGAGATCCAGGGGAAGATCGGAGACCACCGCCCAGCGCTCCCGCAACTCCTTCTGAGGCTCCAGGCCTGTTTCCTGACGGATGACCTCAATTTTGGGCGCTGCCTCGGCTTTAAATCCCTCCGCCAGCACCAGATCCAGCCCATGAAATTCCTCTAAAATCTCCGATAATGTCAGCGGACGGTTCAGCCGTCGAGATAACCAGAGCCAGTGGGGGGTGATGCCCAGGACAAGCTCTGCGCCCGCCTCTCGATGACGCCATGTATCTTTCCCAGGCTGATCCCACCGCATCTCCCCATGGGGATCATGCTTGATCGTGCCCACCCGGAATCCCCATCCATGGAAGATCCGCACCAGACCTTCCAGCACGGTGGTCTTTCCAGATCCCGAGCGCCCAACAATGCAAACCAAAGGAGGGAGCGCTGGAGACATCGGAATACCTTCCCCCCATCTCGACAGATCGGAACCATCCGCTATGCCCCTCAGGGCAGCGAGCTCGAACCGAAAGCTCTATCGCTCATCGGTTGGACAGGAACGGGACACCTATCGGCAAGGCGAGGGGCTCTACGAGTGGCCCACAAGCATCACGCCAATATCGTTCACATTCGTCCCAGTGGGCCCCGTGCGGATGAGATCGCCCAAAGCCTCGAAGAAGGCATACGCATCATTTGCGTTCAAATGACCCATCGCGTCTAAGCCCAGGAGATAGGCCCGATGGACGCTCTCGCCGTCCGCGATGGCGCCTGCGGCATCCGTTGGGCCATCGATGCCGTCGGTTCCCATAGAGGCCACCACCACCTCCGGCCATCCCTGCAGGGCGATGGCGGCCGATAGCACCAGCTCCTGATTCCGACCACCCCGCCCGCTCCCCCGCACGGTCACCGTGGTTTCCCCTCCCCATACCACACACGCAGGGCGGGGGACTGGCCGGCCGGTGGTGGCGATCTCCTTCGCGATGGCCGCGATCACCCGGGCGACCTCCCGGGCTTCCCCTTCCACAAAGGTGGAGAGCAGGAACGGGTGATACCCCAGGCGCGCCGCTTCTTCCAGGGCCGCCTGGGCGGCCAGACGATTGCTGGCCACGATCACATGGGAAACCCGATGGAAGATCTCATCGCCCGGCTTGGGGGTTTCCGGGATCCGCCCGTGAAGCCCGGCCTCCAGGCGCATGCGCACGGGAAGGGGAACGCGTTCCAGCAAGCCGTAGCGGTTTAGCACCCGCCAGGCATCATAGAAGGTAGAAGGATCTGGCGCCATCGGCCCCGAGGCGATGACCGAGAGATCATCCCCCACCACGTCGGAAAGCACCAAGGTCAGCACAGTGGCCGGGAAAGCGCAACGGGCCAGCCCTCCCCCCTTAATCCGATCCAGATGCTTGCGAACCGCATTGAGCTCGTGGATCGTCGCGCCCGCGCGCAATAACAGATCGGTCACCGCCTGGAGATCGCTTAAGCTGATGCCCTCCACCGGCCAGGTCGCTAACGCAGAGCCTCCACCGCTCAGCGCGCAGAGGATCAGGTCTTCCGCTCCGGCCTGCTCCGCCAGGGCAGCGAGGGCCTGAGCCCCTCGGACGCTGTTCTCATCGGGCACCGGATGCCCCGCCTCGATCACCACCCAGCGCTCATCGAGGGCTGCGGCCAGATGCCCGTATTTGGTCACCAGCACCCCCCGATCCAGCCGGCTGCCCAACAGCACCTGGAGGGCATAGGCCATGGGATAGGCTGCTTTGCCCAGCGCCAGCACAAACACATGGCGATAATGACTCAGATCCAGACGCCGTTCCCCCACGATCAGCTGCGTGCCTTCCCGACGGACGTGGCGCCGCACGGCCGCGCTCGGATCCACGGCCCCCAGCGCGGCATGGAGGATCCGCATTACATCCCCACGGAGATCTCGTTTCACTCCCTCTTCTAACATGGCAACGATCTCCTCATTTCGCTCCTTTCTCTATATTTTTCACTATTTTTGAGACTGGGAAAAATGCGTCGGGCGCAGTCGATCGGATCGACTG
>NZ_JANWXB010000106.1 GCF_025055495.1 Thermoflexus sp.
TTCCCACCCGCGGGCCTCCAGCTCCCGCATCACCCGGATGAGATCGTCCGGGTGAACCCGATAGCGAACCGGGCTGGCCAGCTCATTCCGTGTAGGGTAGACCACCAGCACTCGGCGGCCGATTCCTCCCAGAAGCCCGCAGGCCTCCAAGGGCCACTCCGCCTGGACATGCGCCAGAATCCGCCCGGCATCCTCCGCCGTCAGATCGAGGGATTCCGCTTCCGGATCCAGATCGCCCATGTTCGTTCTCCAACTGGCTCGACCTTCAGCACTTCATCTCCCTGCAGCCTCACACTGCGGGGGACGTTGTGGGTCGCTGGCTCATAATCGACCAGCACCCGGAGCACCTGGCCCACCTCGATCTCTTCCAGGGCCAGGCGGGTCTTCACATAGGTGTAAGGACACACCTCTCCCCGGATATCCAGCTCCAGGTTAGGGTTCAGCGCTTCTCGATCCATCGCGTCTCCTTGCCCGTGCCGATCTGTCTCCGAAGACGTTTGCGCCAGAGACCCCACGGTTTCGCCGAAGCAGGCGCTGCATGCTATCCTGAGCGACGGGGAGACTCCGGCTTGCGCGGGCGCTGTTTATTGTCCTTCGCCCGGGCAGGGTCGTCAACAGACTCGGTCCGAGGTCCGCTGCCAACCATCGGGGTGACAGTTGCCTGGCTTCAGCAGGCAGGTTACGTAATCAGGCGACGCACGGTCCCAGCTCCATTTTCCTCCCAGTGGCCTGAAGAGCTGACGTCAAGCTTTCATCCGATCCTCGTGGAGGTTTCCGATCATGTCCCTGTGGCCTAAGGGGACCGCGCGGAGGAGGGGACAAGGGGGAGGATAATGTTTTCTTGTGACGGATAGAGCCTTCGATTCCCATTAGAATTTTTGGGCGGGCGAGGCCACCTTCGGCGGCCTCGCCCGCCCAGCATCAATAATGGGAATTAGGCCGTTGGGGGCGTAATCGCCAGGGCCGGATGACCCCGCCCCCAAAGCCCTCAGAGGAAGCCAACCTCGTAGCTCCTGTTAATTTAATGGAATCCCCTTTCCCCGAGGCCGAGGGGCCTCGAGGAGAGGAGGTACAGGGGGATGGGGCCATTGAGGCCGCATTCCTCGTCCGTCAGCAGTAAAACGCGACCAGGAGGGACGGTCCTTTCCGCTGGATCGAAGGAACCTGCCAATGGCCACCGGAGGGGCCCCGTGGGCTTAGACAAAAGGTGTCAGACGCTTCCAAAAATCCAGTTCCAGGCAACAATCCATTTCGATGTCTCGGTTTTACAAGAGAAAAACCCCTTCCATTCCCGCGGTTCGAAGGGCGGCTGGGTGGAAGGAGTGTTTTGAAATGGGGCAGACGGTCAGAAGCGACATGCCCCACCATGATTTTCCTGGGCGGAATCCATTACAGGGGGTGCGCTGCGCGATGGGTCGCTATCGCTTTCTCACTTTTGACTGTTACGGCACGCTGATCGACTGGCAGGCCGGGATCGCCGAGCATCTGGGGGATATTCTACGTCAGCATGGGGTGGACCCCGCGCCGGAGGAGCTTCTCCGGATCTATGTGGAGGAAGAACATCGCCTGGAGTCGGGGCCTTACCGGCGCTATCGGGAGATCCTGGCGGAAAGCGCGCGGGCGGCGGCTTCTCGTTTCGGCGTTCGGATTTCCAACGCGGAGGCCCAGGCTTTCGCGGATTCCCTGCCGGACTGGCCGCCCTTCCCGGATACCGTGGACGGCCTTAAGGCGTTCGGTGTGATGGGCTTCCGACGGGTGATCCTCTCGAACGTGGACCGTGATCTGCTGGCGGAGACCATCCGGCGCCACGGTCTGGAAGTGGATGGGGCGATCACCGCAGAGGACACTCGCACCTATAAACCGAATCCCCGTCACTGGCTGGCCTTCTGCTCTCGCTATACCGCCCGCCGGGAGGAGGTGTTGCACATCGCGCAGAGCCTTCTCCACGACATCCGGCCAGCCCTCCGCCTCAAACTGGATTGCGTCTGGCTGAACCGGTATCGGGAGCCGCTCCCGGCGGATGTGCGGCCCACTCAGATGTTTTACGATCTGGATGCACTGGTCGGGTGGCTGCTGACCTCTTGACAGGCGTAACGCTCTCCCCCTTCCCACGGAGGGGAGAAGGGAGCTGTTGACCTCCTCTGGGGGCTCAGGGGATAAAGCTATCCTGCCCTGGCCATACACTGTGCCCTCTCCCCAAGGGGGATACAGAGGGAAAGGGCCATTGATGTTATCTATCTTCCATTCGTCAGCACGGAAACGCTACCAACGGGAGGCGATATGCGGATCCTCATCACCGGCGGCGCGGGGTTCCTGGGCGCCGCCCTGGCCAATCGGCTGGTCCGCGAGGGCCATACCGTGCTCGCCCTCGACGACCTCAGCGCGGGAGATCCCCAGCGTTTGGATTCCCGGGTGGTCCTCGCCCGGGGGGACGTGCGGGATGTCCCCCGGCTCTGGACGCTGTTGCAGGGCGTGGATCTAGTCTATCATCTGGCGGCCCGGGTTTCGGTGCCCGAGTCCATCCTGTATCCCCGGGTTTATCAGGATGTGAACGTGGGTGGCACGGTGGCCCTGCTGGAGGCCATGCGGGACGCGGGGGTGAAGCGCCTGGTGCTGGCTTCCTCCGGCGCAGTCTACGGCGATCAGCCGGTCCAGCCGGTCCACGAGGAGCTTCTCCCTCGCCCGCTCTCCACCTACGCGGTGACCAAGCTGGCGGCCGAGCATTTCGTTCGGACCCTGGGCCGGCTGTGGGGGTTCGAGGTGGTGATCCTGCGGATTTTCAACGCGTATGGCCCTGGCCAGCCGCTTCCAGCCGCCCATGCGCCGGTCACCTCTCGCTTTCTCAAGCAGGCGGTCGAAGGCGGAACCCTAGTGATCTTCGGGGATGGAACCCAAACCCGGGATTTCGTGTATGTGGACGATGTGGTGGAGGCCCTGCTGGCGGCTGGGAAGCGAACGGACCTGAACGGGGAGATCCTGAATGTGGGGAGTGGCCAGGAGATCTCCGTCAACGAGCTGGCGGAGATCGTGATGCGAGTCGTCGGTCGACACGTTCCAGTGATCCACAGCCCCGCCCAGGACGGTGGGGTGGCCCGGTTGTGCGCGGACCTTCGGAGAGCGGAACGGCTCCTCGGATATCGGCCGCGGGTCTTCCTGGAGGAGGGCCTCCGCCGAATGCTCCAGGAGGATCCACGGTTCCGGATATAAGTCCTTCCCCGATGGAGGATACGAAAGCCGGGCCAAGGGCTTTCAGCGCTTGGCCCGGCCGGGAATCTTGTTTGTCCTCTACGCCATATGCAACTTCAGGCGATAAATTCGATCCAGGTGCCATCGGGAGGGAAGCAGGCCAACCCCCTGAATCCCCCGGAACAGCTCGGAAGTTGCCCATGGCGTCCCCTCTCTCTGCAGCCCTGGAGTTATCGGGTTGAGAGCCGGTTGGGCGCGGTGGAAGGGGCTTATCCCCTTCTATCCCCTCTCCCCACGGCCCTCTGGACGGGAGGAAGGTGGGGGAGAAAAAGCTGCCCGGAGGAGCGAACGCCGTGACTTCTCGCCTGTTTCCCTCTTCCCACGTCGCTCTGCAGCGCGGGAAGAGGGCTCATTCCGCCAGATGGCATGCCACCCAATGGCCAGGGCGGACCTCCCGCCATTCCGGCTCGACGCGCTTGCAGATCTCCTGGGCGATGGGGCAGCGAGGATGGAACCGGCATCCGCCAGGCGGGTTGACCGGGCTGGGAACCTCCCCTCGCAGGATGATCCGTTGCCGTCGGGCCTCCACCGCTGGGTCCGGCACCGGGACCGCCGAGAGCAGGGCCTGGGTATACGGATGCAGCGGGTTCTCATACAGCTCGATCCGATCCGCCAGCTCGACGATCTTGCCCAGATACATCACGGCCACCCGGTCGCTGATGTGCCGGACCATAGCCAGATCGTGGGCGATGAACAGATAGGTGAGGTGGAAGCGCTCCTGAAGCTCCTGGAGGAGGTTCACGATCTGAGCCTGGATGGAGACGTCGAGGGCGGAGATCGGCTCGTCGCACACGATGAAATCCGGCTGGAGGGCCAGCGCGCGGGCGATGCCGATGCGCTGACGCTGCCCCCCTGAGAATTCGTGCGGATAGCGGTCGGCGAAGATAGGGTTCAGGCCCACCAGGCGGAGCAGCTCCTCTACTCGCTCCCGTGCCTCCTTCCCCCGGGCGATGCCGTGGATCTCCAGCGGCTCGGCGATGATCTGGCCCACAGTCATGCGGGGGTTGAGGGAGGCATAGGGATCCTGGAAGATGATCTGCATGCGGCGCCGCATGCGCCGCAGCTCGCTTCCCTTCAGTTGCGTCAGGTCGACGCCGTCGAAATACACATGGCCTCGCGTCGGCCGATAGAGCTGCAGGATCGTCCGTCCGACGGTCGACTTCCCGCAGCCGGATTCCCCTACCAGCCCCAGGGTCTCCCCACGCCGGATCTCGAACGAGACCCCATCCACGGCGTGCACGTAGCCGATGGTGCGGGTGAAGATGATTCCCCGAGTGATCGGGAACCACTTCACCAGATTTTCCACGCGAAGCAAAACCTGCCCGTTCCGGTTCACCGCGGCCTCCCCGTCGTAACATCCACCCAGCAGGCGATCCGGTGATTCGGAGCGATCTCCTCCAGCCGGGGGTTCTCTTCCCAACAGCGATCGAAGGCATACGGACAGCGAGGCGCAAAGGGGCAGCCCCGCGACAACTCCAGCAGATCCGGAGGCATCCCATCGATGGACACCAGCCGCTGGCGCTCCCGGCGGTCCAGACGGGGGAGGGATCCCAGCAGCCCCAGAGTGTAGGGATGACGGGGATGGTGATACAGCTCCAGGACCGGGGCCTCTTCCACGATGTAGCCGGCATACATGACCGCTACCCGATGGGCCAGCCCGGCCACCACTCCCAGGTCGTGGGTGATCCAGATGATCGCCATCCCCAACTCATCCCGGAGCCGCTTGACCAGATCGATGATCTGGGCCTGGATCGTCACGTCCAGGGCGGTGGTGGGCTCATCGGCGATGAGGATCTGCGGGTGGCAGGCCAGGGCCATGGCGATCATCACCCGCTGTCGCATCCCACCGGAGAACTGATGGGGATAATCGTTCAGGCGCTCCTCAGCGTTCGGGATTCCGACCATTTGGAGGAGTTCGATGGCCCGCCGACGTGCCTCGCGCGGGGACATATTCAGATGGGTTTCCAAAACCTCCGTGATCTGCCGGCCGATGGTGAGCACAGGGTTCAGAGAGGTCATCGGGTCCTGGAAGACCATGGCGATCTTTGAGCCCCGGATGCGGCGGATATCCGCCTCGTCCAGTTTCAGCAGATCCACCCCCTGGAAAAAGACCTCGCCCTTTGTGATCCGGCCGGGGGGCTGGGGGATCAGGCGAAGAATGGAAAGCATGGTGACGCTCTTCCCGCTCCCTGACTCCCCCACGATCCCCAGCGTCTCCCCCTCGTGAAGCTGGAAAGAGACCCCGTTGACCGCATGCACCACACCATCCCGGGTGAAGAAGCGCACCTCCAGGTTCCGGACGTCCAGAAGCGGCGGCATAGGTTCCAAGCCTCGAGTTCAGGATCCCGTGCGTCCAGGCGTCGTTGGGGCATTCCGCCAGGGCGACATGCATTAGAATGATAGGCAAGCTGGAATCGCTCGTCAAGACGGCAGATGTTGGAGCTGGGGCGCTGCCTTCGGTGGCGCCCCAGCTCTAAGCGATATTTTCTCCCCCCGAGGCCTAAGGAACCTTGAGGAGGTGGGAAAAAGGGAGGAGAGGCTTTCTCCGCTCCTATTTGAGAAGGCCTCTCCATTGGATTCACTGCCGAAGTCCCACATGGCGTAAGGCTTCTTTGAGGGCGGAGCCAGGCGCTGAC
>NZ_JANWXB010000113.1 GCF_025055495.1 Thermoflexus sp.
AGATCACTGCCTACCGCAAACCGATGACGCTCCAGAATGTTCCCGGAGCAGTCGACGACAATCTGGCCCTCCGCACATCCATAGTCTTCGCGCCAAATGGCCCCCACCGTGACCGAACCCTCGCACCGCCACACCCCGCCCCCCGTGGTGCTATCAGGGAGAGACATCTCCAATACGAAACAAGAATGTACAACATCGCATTGGTTGGAGGCCGCGGCGGGTCGAGCTGCAAAACCGATTGCCACCAGAGCGATCAGAAGGATCCATCCTTTCCATTCGATTTTCTCCATCTCGCCCTCCACGCCCTTCACGGGCCGATGTGAATGGTTTTGCCCATCACCCACCCCTTGAGGTTGATGCGTTCCGGGAAGAACTCCCGCATCCCGAAGGCTTTCGCCAGCTCCGAACGCTTCAGCCCGCGCACCCCCAGGATCTCCCACAGCGCTGAGCCATCCACGTCCGTCGCATGCATCCCTCGCGGATAGCCCCCGCTGCCGGGGATGATGTCTGCTTTCACCCAGCGCCGCCCCCGGGCGTCGTAGAGGAACGAATGAACCCGGCGCAGCACGGCCCCCCCCTCAAGGCTCACCGGCCGCACCTCGGTGATCGCCCCATTCTCCCATTGCGCGACATAAGCAGCCCCCAGGGAATCCCGGTAGATGTACAGCATCACCGGATAGTCCGGATCCCCTGTCTGCACGGCGGTGTAGATGGTCAGCACCTCATCAATTAGCGCTCCCTCACGATCATAAAAAGTGAAGTCCATGCTGGTGTTCCAGCTTGACCGGAAGGGGCGGAGGATGAGCCCCGGATCCGGGCTCCAGTACCAGGGCACGTTCTCCACCCGCTTCTCCACCGTCGGCTTTGGGGGGTCGGTCAGGAACAGGATGTGCGCCGCGTCCCGCCAGAACCCCGCGTAGACGCAGGCGGGCTCGATGCGGTAGATGGGCTTGAGGCGCTGGACGGGATTTCCTGTCCCGGGGTCGAGATATGGTTTCACCTCTACCAGCTGCCAGAGCCGTGGATCCTCCGGGCAGGGCGGTTCGGGCGTGGGGGTGGGCGGTGCGGACGCGGTGGCGGTGGCGATTCTTGCCACGGTGGCCGTGGCGGTCGGGGGCGTGGAGGTGGGGACCGGCTGCGGGGCGGCGGGCGGGGCCTGACAGGCGAAGAGGGCGGTGCCCGCCCCCAGCCCCAGGGCCACCCCCACTGCCGCCAGCAGCCTGTAGACCGCTGGCCGGGGCCGGCGCCGGCCGTAGTCGTCATACGTCAGATACTCGTAAAACTCCCTCCAGATCCCCTTGAGCATGGCCGCTTCCTCCTGCTGAAGATCTTTTTGCTTGCTCGCTTAACAGCCCGTCTCGACCTTCCGTCATCAGACCGGTCTTGGCCATGTCCCCGGAGCGGATCGGCAGATCGGCTTGAACGTCTCCGTCGGCTGGCCCGTCCTGGGGTCCAGGAAAGGCCTTGCCTCCACCGGCCTTGACAGCCGCGGATTCTCCAGGCGCAAGGGGTGAGCGCGGGGCGCACTGCCGTCGCGGCTATTCGTATTCGGAGCCGTTGGGGAGCCGGGACGACGGGGAGCGTGCGCGAGGACATGAAGGGCTATCCGGATGGCGCTCCGTAAGCGCCGACGACAGTTGCCAACCATCCCCAGCGCCACCAT
>NZ_JANWXB010000114.1 GCF_025055495.1 Thermoflexus sp.
TTAGGGAAGGAATCCGCCGCCAAATTGCTTGATCACAATCAGCAGGGCCGGCCCTAGGAGGACGACGAAAATGGCTGGGAAGATCAGGAAGACCAGCGGGAAGAGCATCTTGATCGGGGCCTGGCGGGCCAGCTCCTCTGCCCGCTGTCGACGGCGCAGACGCATCTGGTCCGCCTGGATGTGAAGCACCTTCGCGATGCTCACCCCCAACTGCTCGGCCTGGATGATCGCGGCCACAAAGGTGGTCATCTCCGGGAGGTCCACCCGGGCGGCCATATCTCGCAGGGCGTCCTTCCGGGAACGCCCCAGGGCGATCTCCCGAAGCACCCGCGCGAAGGCCTTCCCCAGCTCATTGTTCCAGCGCTCCGCGACCCGTTGCATCGCGGCGTCGAACCCGAGACCGGCCTCCACACAGATCACCAGCAGGTCGAGGGCATCAGGGAGCGTCTTCAGGATCTCCTTCTTACGCCGGGCGATCTGCTGGTTGAGCCACAGCATCGGATAATAGAACCCGATGCCTCCAAGGGCCAGACTCAATGCCCAGCGTTGGACCACTGGGGCTCGCCACAGCAGCACATAGGCGAGGCCGAAGAGGCCCAGGCCGGCGAGGATCCGCAACACGAAGAATTCCGCCGCGTCCAGGCGAACGGGGTTACCGGCCAGCTCCAGCCGGCGGCGGGTGTCTTCGATGATCGATTGGGGCGTGAAGCGACTGATGAATTCCGCAATTTGACGAAGGATGGGGACGATCACCCGCTGGGTGAAGGGGATCGAGAGCTCGATCTCCTCCAGGGTGACCGGCACATCCCGGGCAGCATACTCTGCCAAACGAGCTTGAAGGACTTCCTCCTCCCGCGGGGCGCCCAAGCCGATCACCAAGGCTAGGGCGATCACACCCAGGGCGAGGATGCCTATAATCAGGATCAGACTCAACATCCCTTCACACCTCGATCCGGACAATCCGCTGGATCACAAAATAACCGATCAGCATCATCACAGCCATACAAGCGAGCATGAAATAGCCAAGGACTCCGCTGTTGAAGAAATTCAACATATAGTCACGATTGATCCCGAACAGGACCAGCCCCAGCCCGATGGGCAGGAGTATCAGCACGTGGCCGCTGATCATCTGCTGGGCCGTCAGCACCCGGATCTCCCCCTTGATCCGCACCCGCTCGCGGATCGTGAAGCTGATAGTATCTAGGATCTCCGCTAGGTTCCCGCCCACCTCGCGCTGGATCAGGATCGCCGTAACCAGCATCTCCAGGTCATCGCTGTGCACGCGACGCAGCATGTTCTGCAGCGCCTGCTCCAGGGAGAGGCCCAACTGCTGCTCCTTCACCACCCGATCGAACTCAGTGGAAATGGGCGGGGGCAGCTCACGGGCGATCGCTTCCATTGCTTGAAGGACGCTGTAGCCAGCGCGCAGCCCATTCACCATCAGATTGATCGCATCCCCCAGCTGGGCGTTGAAAGCCTGCAGACGGCGCCTCTGCCGCCAGGCCACATATAGGCGTGGTGCAAAGAAGCCAACGATCAGGCCCAACAATCCTAAAGGAATAAATCGGAAGAACAGCTGGGCGAGGACGAGTCCGATGAATGCCATCAAGATCTGGAGCGTCAGAAACTCCGCGGGCGTGACCTTCAGGTCTGCCCGGGCCAGTTGAAGCCGCAGATCCTCTGCAAACCCCCGCCCGGCGATGGCCCGATTCAACGGCTCACTAAGAGGCAGAGCACGTCGCGTGGATAAGCGGGCCCGTGCCTCCTCGCGATGGCTTGGCATGGGGGCTACATATCGTTCCAGTCGCTCAGCAACCTCTTCCTCTTCGCCTCCGAAGATGTAAAGCAGCAGGAGAATGAGGATCAGGATGCCGCCGCCGATCAGCACATAGGTCTGCCAGGCCATGGCTTCCCCCTACCTTCGTCCGACACTGAAGATCGCGGGCGGCAAACGGATGCCGGCTGCCTCCAGACGGTCCATGAAGCGCGGGCGGATCCCGGTCGGCACGAGGCGGCCGACGATCTTGCCGCCTTCCATCCCATACTGCTCAAACCTGAACAGCTCGGTGGTGGTGATCACTTCCCCTTCCAGCCCCTGGATCTCCGTGAGCGAGATGATCCTGCGGGAGCCGTCGCGCATCCGCGCGGTCTGGACGATGAGGTCGATGGCCATAGCGATCTGCTCTCGAATCGCCCGGTGAGGCAGATCCGTCCCGGCCATCAGCACCATGTTCTCCAGGCGGGCCAGGGCGTCCCGTGGGCTGTTGGCGTGGATGGTGGTCATCGATCCCTCGTGGCCGGTGTTCATCGCCTGGAGCATGTCGAAGGCCTCTCCACCGCGGCACTCGCCGACGATGATCCGATCCGGGCGCATCCGCAGGGCGTTGATCACCAGGTCCCGCATCGTGATCTCGCCTTTCCCCTCGATGTTCGGCGGGCGGGTCTCCAGGGTCACCACGTGTTCCTGGCGCAGCTGCAGCTCCGCCGCGTT